>JAJAYX010000714.1 GCA_026785985.1 Rudanella sp.
AACACACAGATCGCCCACCGTTTTACTATTCGGTATGTATTGGCATTATCGTTGCTGGCAGGTCTGACAATCGGGGGGCATATGGTGGTGCAATATCAGTTGGATGATCAACAAAATGATGCTTACCTGATCAATTATGCGGGTCGTCAGCGGTTTCAGAGCCAGCAGATTATGAAAGACGTGCTCTTACTGGCTTATGAATCAAGCCCGCTCAAACACGATAGCTTACAGCGCAATCTGCGGGCAATACTGCTTGATTTTGAAAATTTTCACTATCAGCTAAAATCAGGGCGGCTGGATTCGGCTAACAGTACCTTTCGCAACACTCTGATCACCAAAAAATTATATACAAATCTTGAGCCACACTTTGTTGTGATTAGCCAGCAAGTCCGGCAGCTAGTTGTCGGGCGTTTGTCATCCGCTAGGTTGGCGTTGGTTGTGCAGACCTTACTCGGTCATGAAAGCCGATTTTTAGTTATAATGAATCAGATTGTGGGACAGTATCAGCGGGAAGCGCAGGATAAGGTAAGCACGCAGGCAAGCGTTGAAAAAATGCTGATCATAGCCACGTTGCTGGTTTTAATACTCGAAGCCCTGCTGATTTTTTATCCTGCTGTGTTGACTCTGCAAAAAACGGTTGCTCAGGTAACTCAATCGGAACAGCAAATGAGAGCCGCTAACAACCAGCTTCAGCAAACCAACCAGGAATTACAGATTGCTCAGGAGAAACTGCTGCAGAAAACCTCGTCGCGGTATCGGCAAAAGTTAGTGGATCAGCGGCTTCGATTAGGGTTGCTGGTGCAGGGGCAGGAAGACGAACGTCGGCGGCTTTCCCGCGAATTGCACGATGGCATTGGTCAGATGTTGACAGGCCTGAAACTGCTTGCCGAGAATATCCGGTCGGCCGACCAGCTCAATGACAAAGACCGGCAAACGTTTCAAAACCTGAAAGTGCTTCTTATTCGCACTATTCAGGAAACCCGCGACGTTTCGAATAACCTCATGCCCCCGTATTAAGCGACTTCGGATTGGAGTCGGCCCTCCGGCAGTTGATTGAGCAACAATCCCGACAAACCGAAATCGTGATCGAATTACACTCTACTTTCAGCGGAGATCGGTTTGGCCATTCGGTCGAAATTGGCTTGTATCGCATTGCTCAGGAAGCCCTTCACAATGCCATCAAACACGCCAAAGCGTCAAAAGTCCACGTATCCTTGCTGCCTGATGGCGACAAAATTAGTTTGAACATAGACGATAATGGGAGTGGTTTCAAGCCACAACGAGTGAAAGTTGGTTCGCATGGTTTGCACAACATGCGCGAACGAACTCAACTACTCAACGGCATATTTGAGATAAACTCCGAACCGGGCGAAGGTACCAGCGTAAGTGTGGTAGTACCCGTCTCCCTATGACGGCTCAGAGGGCTGCCCGGCACTCAGCAACTTTATCAGTGTTGAGCACATCGACACCCATTTTGCGAAGTTGTTTCCAGGCGTTGGGATTGTCGGGCGTGGCCCAGAACCGAATCATTTTTTTTTGATTGTGTGCCCGGCGAATAATGCGTTTGAGTTTTTCACGGTCTGCATCGGGGAGGTCGCCGTTACCATCCCAGCGCGAATAACTCAGAAAACTATCGCTGATGAGGGCGACCCGTTTGCTGGTTTCATCGTCGTAAATCTCTGCCGATCGCCCATCGAATTTGACGAACATCGGAAAATCGAGCATGGCTTCGACACGGGGCCGGTTACCACTGATAATGATCTGGATACCAGTTGGATTCGAGAGCGGGTTGAACGTGTCGATGTGCTTGCTCAAAAGAGTCTGCAAAACGGGCCATACTACATCAAACTTGTCTTTCAGGTCGATCACCAGGGCCGGGCTATAGGTTCGGTCGGTGCTGATGCGGCCTTTGTGTTGGGCAAAAAGCCGCACAATGGGATTTATGTACAGCGAATCAAGCGTGCGGGCGGGATTTATATCTTTACGCTCGTGGGCCACCATCAGCTTGCCATCCACCAGCCAAACATCGGCTTCGATGTAGTCAGCGCGGTTGTCAACAGCCGTATAGAGCGGCACGGGTTTTTCGTAGTCGTTGTGGGCGTGAATTTTAACAGCCCCTGCCCGTTGAGCCATACCGGGGAGCGTGGTCAGGAGCAGCGAAGCCAGAAACAGGAGTGATTTCATGTTGGCAGAATTTTAGGGTAAAGTAGGGAAAAGTTAGGGGTGGAAGCAAGCAACAAAAAAATGTTCGTCGTCGCCAGCATTTGGCGTGGTTTTGTCGTCTCTGCTTAAAACGCACAAAATCAACGCTTTTTATCGGTATGTGGCCCGCAAACAGGCCTACCGCCCAACCCGGTTCACGCACCGTCCGGCGCGATTGCCGGGCCAATCTGGTGGCAGAGAGGATACCACTGCGTTGGCTATCGTTAACGGGTGAAGGGCTTGCTATTCAGGTGAATCGGAGACTATCAATCCACTTTCAGGGGCGGGCCAACCACCTGCATCCCGTTGCCGCCGACGAAGGTGCCCATACCGCTGAGGATGCTGCGGTACGAATTCAGCAGGGGTATTCGGCAATTGCGGTGAAAGCGATTGCCAAAACCCTGAGTATGACCATGAAGATTACGCAGTTGGCCTATGAGAAAAGCGTTCCCTGCTTTTGCGTCGACCTCACGGTGAACCCAATTCTGGTGGACTGGAACAAAAACGTGGCGGCCCGGCTACCTCCTTTTCCGGGCGTGACGGTTGGCTTGCAGGAAACTAACGGACATCAGTATTTCAAAAACCGGAACACCCTCATGAGCTATCACCCCAAGGCCGGTGCTACCTGGACTCAAACCCAGCAGGGGGTTTATCCCACCGATTCATCGTTTTATGCCGAAAGTGGGGGCATACTCTTACCCTCCCCGCATTACGAATAATTGGTTGGGCAGGGGTAATTTCTCAAAACAACAGCCCCAACCCCAAACCGCCCAGAATCAACACAAAGGGGGGGATTTTGGTCAGTTCAAGCAGTAGAATGGTTCCCAGAACCACGGCTACCATGTGCCACTGGGAAGCCATTGGCTCAAACAGGGCAATGGCCGCTGCCGCCGTCAGACCCGTACTGGCAGCATTGATACCTTCGAGGGAAGCCCGCACCGCCCGGTAGCGTTTCAGTTGGCCCCAGAACCGATAAACAAAGAAGATCAGAAACGTGCCTGGCAGAAAAATGCCCGCTGTCGATACGGCACTGCCCAGAAGCTGGCCCTGTATGCCCTCGTTGCGCATCGACAGGGCACCGATATACGACGCAAATGCAAACACCGGCCCCGGAATAGCCTGTACTAACCCTAATCCCGACAGAAACTCCTCACGAGTCAGATAGTGTTTGAACGCCACAAACTCGTTGTAGAGCATGGGCGTGAGCACTTGCCCTCCGCCAAAAACTAAACTTCCGTTGCGGTAAAAGTTCTCGAATAACCGCACGGGTAACAATTGCGTGACGGCTCCCAAAACGGCAACCCCTATCAACACACCTAACCACAAGACAAAATTGGCCCACTCGATGCGCAGGGGTTGCTTTTCCATCACGGTTTGCTTCTCGTAGGTCAGTGAGGTGGTGATACCCCCGGCCAAAATCACGATGGGGGTTACATAGGGCGACCGGAATGCAAAGGCCGTGAGGGCCGCCAAAATAGCAAGCACCAGGCCACTTTGATTCTGAATTACTTTACGGGCAATCCGATACCCGGCCACAATCAGGAAACCAACCGCCATGGGTTGAATGAACCGCGCAAACCGGAGCGACTGATGCTGATCCTGCAAATGGTCGACAAGCATGCCGAACGCAGTCATAATCGAGACGGCGGGCAGGCACCAGACCAGCAGGGTGAGATAAGCCAGGTTGGGGCCACCAATTTTAAAGCCCAGTGCCGTAACGGTCTGAGTAGATGTTGGTCCCGGCAATACCTGGCACAAGGCATTCAGTTCGAGCAGTTCAGCCTCGGTGAGATAGGCCCGCTTTTTTACAAACCGCTCAAACATCATCGCCAGATGTACCTGCGGTCCCCCAAACGTGGTGAACGCCAGGATCAGCACATCTTTCAGGAAAATCAGGTAGCGAATTTTGCGAACGGGAGCCAAAACAGTGAACAGTTTTTCAGTGAACAGCCAGCAGTGAACAGCCAACAGTGAACAGCCAACAGTATTTTCAGGGTCTACTGTCGGCCGCTCACTGTTGGCTGTTCACTGTTTCAGTCCCAATTCAATCAGCCGTTCGTTCAGAAACTCCCCAGCGGTCATGTCGGCATAGAGTTTGGGGTGTTCGGCATCAATGCAGGTGTCGAGGCTGCTCAGGTTCATATCGCCACGGGGGTGCATAAAAAACGGAATCGAGTAACGCGATGACCCCATTTTTTCGCGGGGCGGGTTCACCACCTGGTGAATGGTCGATTTGAGTTTGTGGTTGGTGAGTCGGTCGAGCATGTCGCCTACGTTCACCACCACCTGATCGGGCAGGGCCGTAATGCCAATCCATTTTCCATCCCGGCGCAGCACTTCCAGGCCATCGGCCGAGGCTCCCATGAGCAACGTAATCAGGTTAATGTCGCCGTGAGCAGCCGCTCGCACCGCTCCATTGGGCGTGGTGTTGGGGTCGAGCGGAAAATAATGAAGGGCCCGCAAAATACTGTCGCCGTTGGCCACTTTATCTTCGAAATAATCTTCGGGCAGTTCAAGATAGAGTGCAATGGCCCGGAGCAATTGCCGGCCCGTATGTTCGAAGGTACGGTACGTTTCGAGCGTGAACTGTCCAAATTCGGGGTACTCTTCGGGCAGCACGTTGGCAGGCATATCGCCCACTGGTTCGGGTTGACCAATGTGGTAAAACTCCTTCAAGTCGGCCACTTTCGAGCCTTTAGCCGTTTCACGGCCTTTACCCACGTATCCTCGCTGACCATTCAGTTCGAGTTTTTCGTACTTTTTCTTAGTGGCATCGTCCGATTGAAAAAAGGCCTTCACTGAACTGTACAGGTTTTTTATCGACTCTTCCGTAAGCCCGTGATTTTTGATGGCGACAAAGCCGATGTTATTGAACGCTCCACCCAACGCCTGTACAAAAGCGGCTTTGCGGGTGGGATCGCCCGACGTGAAATCCGCCAGATCGAGCGACGGAATTTCGTCATATAGTTGTTGATTGTCCATACCTACTTATTCTTTGAACGAAATTACTACATCCTGACGAAATGGGGAATATTTTTGGGAAAGGGAAGTTGGCGATACCCCCCCCTTATACCCATATCAGCCCGTATCGTGGATGATGCGGAAACGCCACCTCCTCTCGGTGCTATTTTCGGGCTTTTCACCCGCTTGCACAACCGAATACGTTCCGGGTGTAATTTGCCGGTTCAAAAATTCTTACCGATTTTATCCCAGTCATACACGTTCCAGGCAGCCGCCACATAGTCGGGGCGTTTGTTCTGGTATTTGAGATAGTAGGCGTGTTCCCACACATCGAGACCCATGAGCGGGGTGCCTTTTTTCTCGGCCAGAGCCATCAGCGGGTTGTCCTGATTGGGCGTGGTGGTGATGTCGACCTCATTACCGTTCTTGATGAGCCATACCCAGCCTGATCCAAAACGGGTGGTAGCAGCCTTTCCCCACTCAGTTTTGAAGGCATCGAACGAACCAAATTTCTTGTTGATAGCCTCGGCCAGTGCGCCTTTGGGCATTCCTCCACCTTTGGGGCCAATCGTGTTCCAGAAAAACGTGTGGTTCCAGTGTCCACCGGCGTTGTTCCGCACGGCGGCTGGTGTTTTCGCGTCGATGGACTTCACCAGTTCGTCGATGCTCATTTTGGCCATCGCTGCATTTTCCGGCATGGCGACGGCTTTATTAAGGTTGTCTACGTAAGCCTTATGGTGCTTGTCGTGGTGAATTTCCATGGTGGCTTTGTCGATGTGCGGTTCGAGCGCACCCGCATCAAACGGCAGGGGAGCCAGTTTAAATGGCCCCTCGGCCTGACCAAATCCAAACGAGCGGGTGGTGGTCAGCACCGCCGACCCGGCAAAAGCAATTTTGAGAAACTGAGCGCGATTCATGCAACAGGTGTTTTTAAAATGTATAATCCGTTGTGTTCTGAGCAAATCTGTATCGGGCAAATGTACTATTGTCCTTCCATTTCTAACGCGATGCCCGGCTTTGGCGAGCGAAAAATCCAGCATACGAACCTGAAATAGAATGCAAAGGGCCCAATTAGTTAACTGCCGATACCTGACATAGTTTGTCCCGGAAGAACTCGGTGAATAAATAGAATTTGAGTTTTAACCAATTTTCTATACATTAGTTGATAGAAACAGCCACGTTACCAGCATGAAAACGATCCTTATTCTCCTCGTCACCTTCCTCGTCGGTGCCTGTTCGAGTACCCGTCCCCTACCCGGCCCGCCACCACCCGTCGATGAAGCCGAATATTATGCCCCCGGTCGAACCGGTGAAGAAGTGGTCAACAGCCGGAAACTCCTGCCCGACCCCATTAATGGTCTTGGACAAACCAGCGACCCCAGCATTCGTCTGACCGACATCCGCCAGACGGCAAGCTATACTGTCCTCTATATGACGTTTGCCCTCGGCGATCCGCGTGGCCGCGACTTTACCTACAGTTCGTCGAGCAGTGAGATTTCGATTCAGCCCGACGCGGTGCTGATGCCCAGAGACAGCCGGGATACCTATAAACTGGTAAAGGCAACGGGCATTCCCACCTATCCGAACTCAGCGCAGGTGAAAGGGAATGAGCGCGTCGATTTTATGCTTTATTTTGAACGCCTGCCCGACACCGTGGAGCATTTTGCCATGTTCGAGTGCAAAAGAACCAATACACAAACCTGCTGGAATATTACCGGCATGAAACTGGAGAAAGAAAAAAAGTTGTAAAGTTGCATCAACAAACCATTTTCAATGCAACGCACGTTATACATTGTCCGCCATGCCAAAGCCGAAGACCGTGGTCCGTTTGGAAGCGACCACGAGCGCGACCTCACCTCCGACGGCATTGTGGCAGCCGCCCGCGTGGGTCGTCATCTTCACATACGGGGCATCAAACCCGACCAACTTTTGAGTAGCACGGCCAACCGGGCCAGAGATACCGCCAAAGTCATGGCCGAACAGCTATCCATTGATCCTGAGCAGGTTGTCATGGACGACCACCTGTATGGGGGAGGCCCACGAGCTTATCTGGCTGCCGTCAACGCGCTACCCGATGCCACTCAGACCGCTATGATCGTGGGCCATAACCCCGATGTTTCCTACTTTTCGGAATTCCTGACACATCAGTCGGTTGGGTCAATGAGCAAGGGGGCCATTATTGCCATCACCTTCAATGATCTTCGCTGGGATGAAGTGTCGGGCCGAACCGGAACACTGGCTTTTCAGGTTTCACCAAAAGAATTAACAGAATAGATCCTGAATTTAAGACCCAGGATCTAATCATTCCCTATGAATCGTAATCGCCGACTCTTTGTTATTATTTTTCTGGCGTTTCTGTTCGTCGTCATCCTGATTACTATCGACATGGCCCGACGAACGACTGCCCCCTGGAATCGTCGCAAACAGGTGGAGCGGGCACTGCCCGGCGAAACACAATCGGCTGTCGATGGCACCGCTATCGACACCACAGATCTGGATACGCTGAGGTAAAAAGTCTCAGGTCTGGCAAAATCACATTTGGCTGATTCTCATAAACTCTCTTTCAGCACGGCCACGAAAGCGTCTACATCGTTCTGGTCGTTATAGACGTTGGGCGAAACCCGCAACGCCCGGCCTCGCACCGAAACCGACACTTTTCGGGCCAGCAATGCCTGCTGAACCGCCACCGGATGGGCCGTGTTGGGCAACCACAGTCCCAGCAAATGATGGCTTCGCCAGGGGGCGTCTTCCACACGGCATCCCACGGCTTCAAGGTCCGTGAGGGCATCGGCCATCAGGTCGCGGGCATACGCCTGAATGGTTTCGGGCTTCCAGTGCGTTAGCTGGTCAAGGGATGCTTCGAGCATGGGCATGTGGATAAAATGGCTCTGTTCACCCACATTGTAGCGGTAGGCCTTCGGGCGATACATGGGTTGGTATTCGGTCAGGCGGTGAAACTGTTCGCTGTTCACGCGGGCCATCCAGGTTTCTTCAAGCGGGATTCCCTCATCGAAGGCTTCGCCAAAATACGCCAAACCCGTTGAATACGGCCCCATCAGCCATTTATAGCCCACACAAACCAGCGCCCCCCGTTTGCGGTGCAGGTTACGCGCCACCACACCCATTGCGTAGGACACCGACGGAACCACAGCGATGCGGTCGGGATCAACAGTTCCACTGCCCTGCGTTTCTGAGTTCCGGTTGCTGATGAGACCTGAAAAAAGTTGCCGTACCCGCATGGGTTGCTCAAAAAAATGAGTGGCCGTGAGCGAAAATGGGTTGGTTTGCCGACTAATGGCAGCCACGCCTGCCTCTTCGACAGCCCGGCTAAATGGCCTGCGTGTGGCGCAGTTGAGATAGTGAATATCCGCTGGCAACGAAAATTTGTCCTTTTGACACGTGAGTTGGCGACGATTAGCGACCATTCTGGAAAATTGGTTGTTTTTTTGTAAAGACCGCAACGGCGGACTGGCAAAATTTTGCATCTCTACAAAAATGAACAAGATTATCTCTTTCGTAAAGCGGAAAATCTTCCGCATCAACCGCGACCGCTGGAACCATCAATACAACAAAGGTCTTTGGGATGGCCTCAAGGCAATGGACGAACTCGCCCGGTTCAGCGTGATTGTGGGGTATGTTAAATTCCTGAAACCCACCCAGAACGGGCATGGCCCTCATATTCTGGAAATTGGTTGTGGCGAAGGCTTGCTGCAACAGCGGCTGCAATCGCAAAATTATGACCGCTTTGTCGGCACCGACATATCGGATCTGGCTATTCAGAAAGCAGCCGCCGACGCAGGCGATGGCAAATGCACTTATCTGGTGGCCGATATGGATACGTATAAGCCTGACGGCCAGTTTGATATGGTTATTTTTAATGAGGTCATTTACTACAGCAGGCATCCTTTGAAAACCCTGCAACGGCTGGCCACCTACCTCAAACCCGACGGCCTGCTCATTGTGACCATCAACGACCACAAACACAGTACCGAACTCTGGGAAGCCATCAAAGACGGATTCTCCCTGCTCGACGAAGCCACGACCATCACCTCAAAGGGCAAATGTGTTTGTAAGGTGTTGAGGGGGTGAAAGGGAGCATCCCGACGTTGCGCCGGGCGTAATTATTAACCTGAAATCTAACGGCTACACTAGCACGTATATACAACATGGCATCGGAGTGATTGCCATTCAACATTTTGTTTAAGCAAACTGACCATCAGTTTGATGGCGAAAAGATTGGTTTTGAAAGTACGGCATGATTTATGCAATAAATTTTATATTATCATTCATACAATCATTGAGTAATAACATAGTGGTTTAGGTTAGGGTTAACAGGAGTATGGGACTCCCCGTGGTCAATGACGACGGGGAGTTTTTTTTCGTCCCCTCGGATGATAGTCGATCATAGTTTGGGTGAGAAAATCGCGGTCGAGGTGGGTGTAGATTTCGGTGGTGGTAATGGATTCGTGGCCCAGCATCTGCTGCACGGCCCGGAGGTCGGCCCCGCCCTCGATCAGGTGCGTGGCAAACGAATGACGGAATGTGTGTGGACTAATGGTTTTGCGAATGCCCACCTCGGCGGCCACCCGCTTAATCATGGTAAACACCGAAATCCGTGATAACGAACTGCCCCGCTGATTCAGGAAAACCCGGTCGAGGGCTTCTTTTTTTACATTGAGCATTACCCGCACCGAGTCGATATAAAGCTGGGTGTAGTCCATGGCATCCTTGCCAATGGGCACCAGCCGAACTTTGCTTCCCTTGCCCATTACTCGCAAAAATCCCACGTCGAAATAGCAGTTCGTGATTCGCAAATCGAGCAGTTCCGACACCCGCAACCCCGAACTATAAAGCACTTCGATCATGGCCCGGTCGCGGGGGCCTGCCGGGGTGGAGAGGTCGATGGAGTCGAGCATCAACTCGATTTCGGGAAAACTGAGCGTGTCGGGCAATTTCCGAACAGTTTTGGGGCCTTCGATCAGTTGGGTCGGGTCGTGGTCGATCAGGTTTTCAAACAGCAGGTATTTGTAGAACGATTTCAGCCCCGACAGAATCCGGGCCTGGCTCTGCGCCGACAGGCCCAACTCGCTCAGATAAGCCAGGAACCCAAACAAATGCCCTTCGTTTACCTGTGTGGGGTTCACTGCCGCGCCATGCAGCGACAGGTATTGCCACAACTTAACGGCATCATGTTCATAGGCCTCCACCGAGTTTTCGGCAAGCGACCGTTCGAGTTTCAGATAACTAATGAAGCTGTTGATATAACTTTGCCACATAACTCTAGTGGGTACTATGAAAAAGATCCTGATCCTGAACGGCCCCAACCTCAACCTGTTAGGCAAGCGAGAGCCGCATATTTACGGTAGCCGCACCTTTGTCGATTACCTTAAAACAATCGAGGAGAAGTTTCCGGAGGTGCAAATTCACTATTTTCAGTCAAATCATGAAGGTGAACTGATTGATAAAATTCACGAACTCGGTTTCACCATCGACGGTATCGTGATCAACGCGGGTGCCTATACCCACACCTCCATTGCCATTGCCGATGCGCTGTCGGCCATCACGGCCCCGACCGTGGAGGTGCATATTTCCAATGTTCACGCCCGCGAGTCGTTCCGGCACCACAGCTACCTCTCGGCCAAATGCAAAGGCGTTATTGTGGGGTTGGGGCTAATGGGATATGAGATGGCCGTGCAGTATTTGCTCAGTGAACCATGACTACTTTTTACCCCGGTCCATCCAAAGTTTATCCTGAAGTAGCCTCCTACGCAGCCGAGGCAGTGCAGTCGGGCGTGGTGAGCCTGAACCACCGCAGCGCGGGGTTCACGGACATTGTCCGCGAAACGGTTCGGCTGCTGCATGAGAAACTGGCCATTCCAGCGGAGTATCACATTGCCCTGGTCTCGTCGGCAACGGAGTGCTGGGAGATAGTGGCTCAGTCGCTTACGACCAAAACCACGTTGCACCCCACCACCGGGGCGTTTGGTGAAAAATGGCGGGACTACGCTCATCGTATCCGACCTTTCGATGCGGGGAAAGCCGACATCCTCTGTGTGGTGCAGAACGAAACGTCCAACGGCACACAGGTATCGCGGGAGCAGTTGACCAAATGGCGGCAGGAGGTGCCTGCTGACTGGCTGATCGCGGTGGATGCCGTCTCGTCGATGGCGGGCATTGCCCTCGACTGGCCACAGGCCGATGTCTGGTTCGCTTCGGTGCAGAAGTGCTTTGGCCTGCCTGCCGGGCTGGCCGTAATGGTTTATTCGCCCAGGGCACTGGAGCGGGCCACGGCTATTGGCGAACGGGCGCATTACAACAGCCTGTTGTTTATGCACGAAAACTTCCTCAACTATCAAACGCCCTACACCCCTAACGGACTCGGTATTTATTGCCTGATGAGGATGTTGCAACAGGTGCCCCCCATTGCCGAAGTGGATGCCCGCACCCGGCAGCGAGCCACTGAATGGTTTGCCTTTTTTGAGGAGGAAGTGGCTCATTTGCCGTTTCACCTGCTGATTAATGATCCCATTTTCCGCTCCGACACCGTGATTGCCGTGGAAGGAGCCGAAGCCACCATCAAAACTGTTAAAGCCGCTGCGCTGGAAGCGGGTATCACCCTCGGCAACGGCTATGGAAAATGGAAAGACACCACCTTCCGCATTGCCAACTTCCCGGCGATAACAGATACCGAAATCAAGCAATTAAAGGCATTTTTTCGTATATTTACGGGTTAGAAACAACGTAAACGAGACCCAATTCGGGAATGATTGCATACTTAGACGGAACGCTGGCCTACAAAGAGCCAACCTACGCCATTATCGACATAAAAGGCGTGGGCTATGCGGTTCACATTTCTTTAGCTACTTATTCAACCCTGCCTGCGGGGGGCGACAAACTTAAACTCTTTATTCACCACATTTTTCGCGAGGATGCTCAACTCCTGTTTGGGTTTGCCAATGCCGACGAGCGGTCGCTGTTCCAGGACTTGATCAGCGTGTCGGGTGTGGGGCCAAACACAGCCCTGATGGCTCTGTCGGCCCTGACTCCCTCGGAACTCCGAATGGCTATTTTGTCGGAAAACGTGCGGGTGGTGCAGGGCATTAAGGGTGTGGGGGCCAAAACGGCGCAGCGCATTATCCTGGAACTGAAAGACAAAATGAAAAAGGCGGGTGTCATTCCCGATGGCCCCACCTACCGGCAGGCCGCTGGTTTGAATCCCATTCGCGAGGAAGCCCTGGCGGCATTGGTAGCCCTTGGTTTCCAGCGTTCGCTGGCCGAAAAAAACGTCGATGCCATCCTCAACAGTGCCGATGGTGCCGACCTGAGCGTCGAAGACGTAATCCGCAGGGGACTGCGATAACAGTGAACAACAAGCAGCGAACAGCGAACAGTTATGTTGGTCACACAGTAAAACTGCTGGCTGCTCACTGGTAATTGTTGACCGTAAATACGATTGGCACGATGTTCGCCGTTTCAACTACAGACCTGTGCAGAAGCCTTCGTGTGATCTGTCCAAACACCGATTTGACGCATTTCCAATGGTGAACCCTTACTTTGTTCACAACTCCCTTTTCCTGCCCTTCCTTACGCTTCGTCGTCGTGTGCGTCGACAGGCCGTAATTCGGGTATCAACGACCACACTACTGGCTTTCACCGTTTTAGGGGCGGTGAGTGGATCGGTTATGGCCCAAAATGGGCGTCGGGGAACCGTTCCCCGGCGCACAGCACCCAATCCAGAGGCTGTTCAGGCCGACAGTCTTCGGCGAGCCAATGCCAGGCAAGCCATTCAGGATAAGGCTGATAGCATCAGGGCGGTTCGTTCGGCAAACCGCCGACCAACCGTTAACTGGCCGGATCGGTATGCCACCCGTTTTTCGGAGAAAACCTCCCGTTCGCCGTTTATTCTGCGCGACCCCAAAGCCGTGGGGACCGATGTACGCCTGGACAATCAGAAGAATGTGTCGGTGTATGAACGTGTGGGATCCGGGGCAGGGGGTTTAGGGCAGGGGGCACAGGGTGTGGGAACATCCCCAACATCCGGCACAAACCCTTCAACCGACCCGTCGGACCGCCTTCGCCCCATGCCGCAGGCTGGGTCGTTGCCCTTCCGGCCGGGCGAATCAATTCCGTTCAACGATTATAACGTAGTACAGAATCAGCGGGCCGAACGGTCGCTTTGGCGGGAATATAGTTCGCAGCGCGATGGGCAAAGTGCCACAAAAGGGCGGGGATTATTCCCTAAACTCGAACTGCCATCCTCCGTAGATCGTCTTTTTGGCGGCACTTCTGTCGATTTCAAGCCCAATGGGTTTGTAATGCTCGACTTTGGCTATCTGCATCAATTCATTGATAATCCGCAGATTCCGGTGCAGCAACGGCGGCAGGGAAACTTCCTGTTCAACGAGCAGATCAACATCAACTTTAATGGCAAAATCGGGGAACGGCTCGGTATGCTGGCCAACTTCGACACGAAAGCCAGTTTCAATTTCGAGAACGCCCTCAAACTGAACTACAAACCAGAGGGTCTGGTGCCCGGTCTACCCAAATTACCCAATGCCCCGAACCTGAGCCAGGGTTTGGGCGCACCCTCCGTACCAGATTTCACACCCAAAAGCGAAAATATTCTCCAGGGGCTGGAACTGGGTAACATAAGCTGGCCCATTAATAGCCAATTGATTCCGGGCGTTCAAAACCTGTTCGGGGTAAAAACCCAGTTGCGGTTCGGGCGGTTAAACGCCACCATTGTCGGCTCTCAGCAACGCTCCAAGAAACAGGAAATTACGCTTCGGGCGGGGCAGGTTGGCCGCCCGTTCGAGCTTCGCGCTGATCAGTACGACGAAAACCGGCACTTCTTTCTGTCGCAGTTTTTTCGGGATAATTATGAGCGCGGCTTAAAGTCGCTGCCCATGATCACGACTGGCGTAAACATCACGCGGGTAGAGGTTTACGTAACCAACCGTACCAACACCACCGAGTCGCTCCGCAACATTGCGGGTTTCTCGGACCTGGGCGAAAACCGGCGGCTCAACAGCCCCAACAACCCCAATGTGCAGATTATTGCGGGTG
>JAJAYX010000715.1 GCA_026785985.1 Rudanella sp.
CTGTTGGCTGCTCACTGTTCACTGATAATCTCCTTTCCTCCTTTTCCTCCCTTTTTTTTCGTGATTGGCCTTATCTTCGTTTATTGGCCTGAAAAAGGAGGTAATTAAAATGGGGTACTCAAAACAAAAAATTTATTGGTTTTGTCAGATTTTTGGGTGGACACTCATTATTGGAGTCGAATGGCTTTTCTTTTATTTTGGTGACAGCTATGACCCGGATTCGATTTATCTGGCTTTGGCTAACATCATGCTTGGTATTTCGCTGACCCACGCCTATCGACACATTATCCGACGCCGGAACTGGGCGCGGTTGCCCTTTGTGCAACTGGCTCCCCGTGTGTTCCTGTCCGTGCTGGTGCTGGCCAGTATTATGACGTTCGTAAACTTGCCTTTCGACCGGGAAATGTATCCCGAGCTATTTATTAATGAGCCAAGTGTGGTATTGGGGTATATGACCAGTTGGGGCAAAACAATGCTTACCTGGGTGCTCAGTTATACGGTCTATCATTATGTGGAACGTAACCGCGATGTCGAGATTGAAAAGATATTGCTCAAAAGCAGTGTTCGCGAAACAGAAGCCAGGGTACTTCGGTCGCAGTTGAACCCGCATTTCGTGTTCAATGCCCTCAACAGCATTCGGGCGTTGATCTACGAAGACCCAACCAAGGCGCAACAGGGCATTACGCAGCTCTCCAATATTCTCCGTAACTCGCTCTTGGCCGACCGACGGAAAACGGTGGAACTCCGGGAGGAAATCAAAACAGTGGAAGATTACCTGGCCCTCGAAAAAGTTCGGTATGAAGATCGGCTCACCTCGCGCATCGACCTCGACATGAGAACCCTGTATTGGCAAGTCCCGCCGATGATGTTGCAAACGCTGGTCGAAAATGCCATTAAACATGGTGTTCAGAAAGTGGTAGGCGGGGGCTTTGTGGAAGTTACCTCCTGGGTCGAAACCCACGAAAGAGAAGGAGACCGGCTGCACATTCGTATTCGGAACACCGGTGTGCTGGGCGACAAAAAAGCATCGGGTGGGTTTGGTTTGGAAAATACCTCTCAACGGCTTGAGCTGCTGTATGGCTCCCCCGCCAGTTTTCATATTATTCAGGATGAGCCTGATGTTGTTTGCGCCGAAATTGTGATCCCGAACCAGTCGGAGGGCCTTTTTCGCAAAGAAACAGTTGCTTCGCGGCATTGAATGACCAATAAAATAACTAATGACCAACTTATATGCGTACTCTGATTGTTGACGACGAGCGTTTGGCCCGGAACGAACTCCGCCGATTACTCGAAAATTTCCCCAAAATTGATATTGTGGGCGAGGCTGCCAACGCCGACGAAGCCCTGCCGATGATTGACGAACTGCAACCCGATTTGCTGTTTCTGGATATTCAGATGCCCGGCAAAAATGGCTTTGAATTATTACAGGCTATCGAAGGCAAAGCGCCCGATGTGGTGTTCACCACGGCCTACGATGAGTATGCTATCAAAGCATTTGAGTTCAACGCGCTCGACTACCTGCTGAAGCCCATTGAACTGAGCCGCCTGACCGAAGCAATTCACCGGGTCGAAGAAGAATTACAGCATCATGCCACCGATGCACCCCGCCCTGCATCCACCGATCCCAGCCACCGAATTTTGGGCGAAAATGACCAGGTTTTTGTGAAAGACGGCGAAAAATGCTGGTTTGTAAAACTGGGCAAAGTGCGGCTGTTCGAGTCGATGGGGAACTATGTCCGGCTCTACTTCGACGATCAGAAACCACTGGTACTGAAATCGTTGAACGCACTTGAAGACCGGCTCGATGCCGCCACCTTTTTCCGCGCCAATCGCAAACACATCATTAACCTGGCCTGGATCGAGAAAATTGAACCGTGGTTTAGCGGGGGATTGCTGGTGACGTTGCGGGGAGGAGATAAAATTGAAATTAGCCGTCGACAGGCAATTCGATTCAAGGATTTGTTAAGTTTGTAGGAATATGAACACGGTTTGTTATGCTGTGTTCTGCTTCGTTCCATGTATAAAGTTTCCTTCCTCCTCTTTATTGGCTTACTGACTGGCTTATTGGGCTGTGATCAATCGGCTAATCAGGCACCCGTTGCCCTCCGGAAAATAGCCTACCAATACACCGGCGAGGGTCAATGCGACACCACCAAACGTCGGGGCGTGTCGGTGTCGGCTCAATATATCCAACTTGTGGGCGAGTCGTTGGCTACCCGAAGCATCAACGACTCCCTGCGGGCAATGGTCGCATCGGGCATTAACGATTGGGTCGATAGTGCTGCGCTGGCCCAAACACCGGCTGCCCGTACTGACCTCGCCACAGGTGCCCGGCTTTTTTCAGTTAGCTATCAGCAGATGGGCGAAGAAGGCCGGATGTTTGGCGGATGCTGGGATTTGCAGGTTCAGTGCGACACTACCTTCAGCAGCCCCGGCATTCTGACCGTCCGGCAGGAAACCTACACCTACTCCGGTGGAGCGCACCCGAATACCCAAATCAGTCTGCAGAGTTTCAGCCGCCGAACGGGTCACGCCCTCCAGCTAACCGAGGTGGTGTCGGACACAACCGCGCTGCTTGGACTGGTGGAGCGGGCCTTTCGCAAACAGCAGGACATTCGGCCCGGTCAGGATCTGGAAGCGGCTGGTTATTTTCTGCGCGATGGCCAGTTTTTTCTGTCCGGCACCTTCGGCATTGGCCGCGACGGACTGATTTTTCTGTATAATCCTTACGAAATTGCTGCCTACGCCCTTGGCCCCATTCAACTTACGGTTCCCTACAGTGAGTTGAAGGGCATTTTGAAACCAGAGGTATTATGAATGCTTATATTTGCGGGACAAAACCACTGTAAACATGAAACTAATTATTCTCTTCTTCAGCCTGTTAAGCACCCTGTCGGCTTATGCCCAATATGGCGGGCAGTATGGAGGCCAATCCGGGGGCTACGGTCGCCAGAGTATGGGCGGCATGAACCAGCCGATGGACAACTACCGCCCGTCGGCGTTCAACTCGATTCCAACCATTTTAGCCGACCGCGAAACCAAGTGGCTGCGGGACAGCCTCTCCCTCTCGAAGGAGCAAACGAAATTGGTGAAGAAACTGAATTTCGACTACGCCAAACAACAGCAGGATGCCATCAAAGACATTGTTGGCACCAAAGGCGATCAACCCTCACCAGCCACCGTCAAGCAGGTTCGCGAAGCCATGACGATGCTCAACGACGAAAAGCAGGACATGCTGAAACCGCTGTTAACGCCTGAACAATGGATAGCCTATCAGGCCAGGAAATTAGACATGTGGAAGCAAACAGGCGGTTTCTACGAAAAAGGCCTGGTAAAGGTTAATTGAGTGATGCAGGAACAGCCCAACAACCCACTGCACGGCAAAACGCTGGAATCTATTCTGAACGAATTAGTGGCCCGCTATGGCTGGAACGAACTGGGCGACCGCATCCCAATCAACTGTTTCAGGAACAACCCAGGCATCAAATCGAGCCTGACTTTTTTGCGGAAAACGCCCTGGGCGCGGGACAAAGTAGAGGAGCTATATATGGGGATGAGTCGGCGGTGAGTACCTTACATCACCTGCCAAACCCCGTATACGCTCACGCCCAGAATAGCCAGTACACTGAGCCAAAGCCAGACATCGTAGGCACGGGAAGGTTTCAGGCCGACGGGCAGTTCGCGATACCGAAACTGAAGCGCGGCCCAAACCACCACCAGCAACAGAACCGAGGTGGCAATGCCGCCCAGCAAAATCATCAGCACCGGTAGCCGAATGAACAGGTATAACACGCACCACAAGGCCGGAAACGCCCACGACAGCCTTGTAATGGCCCGCTGACGACTGACAGGGTTGCTGAAATTGACCCAGCCCAACTGCCCGAACGCATCGGCAAAGATCCGCGACCAACTGGCCGTGGCTGTGAACAATGTGGAATACAACACGAAAAACGCCCCGACCAAAAATACGACCTGCGCCCCCGGCCCCAGCGTAACTGTGAACAATCGCGACAGGGTTTCCACCATGGCGTAACCCTCCGGCACCTGCCCCTGCTCGTGCAGCAAAGACGCGCCAAGCAGGTAGAAAGCCGCCGTAACGGTCGTGTACACCACCATCGAACAAAGCGCGTCGAAGGTCATTACGCGAATCCAGCCACGCGCCCGAGCCGCCCATTAGGGAGAGTTGTCGTTTATGCCTGAGTAGGCCGCGTAGCCTTTTTCGATGCACCAGTAGTTGTAATACATGATTTCGTCGCCACCCACGCCGGTGATGCCAAACGCAGCGAGAGCAATGCCAACGGTGGCGGGTGGCAGCGAAAATGTCAGTCCCTCGGCCAGTTCAGAACCGCTGATGGCGTAGGGTGTTTGCTGTAACATAAAGAGGGACAGCAGGATCAGGCACCTAAACAACAAAATCATTACCAGCGACCCTTTCTCGACCCAGCCATATTTCCCAACGGCAATCAGCCCAGCCGCCGATGCCGCCGACAACACCGCCCATGCCCAAACCGGAATGGCCGGTATCGCCATATATAAAACCAACGCACAGCCGCCCACAATGCCACCGACCTGCAACACTTTCAGCAGTTGCAGACTTAGCCAGAGCCAGATTGACCAATGGGTTTTATGTGGCCCCCAGCGCGGTCCCGGTAATCGGTTCATCGACTGCATGGTAGGGACACCCGTGCAGATGGCGTTTTTGCCGAATTCCAGTTGCAGAGCCACTTTCACAAAACAACTGACCAGGATGACCCAGAACGTTACGAAGCCCGCTTTGGCACCGAGGGCGGTGGTCGCAATCAACTCGCCGGAGCCAACAATAGCCGCCGACATGATGAAGCCGGGGCCGAGGTGTTTCAACGATCCAAAAAAAGTGGCAGGAGCCGCCAGAACGCGGTCGGATGTGAGGGTATAGGGGTCGGGAGTCAAGGTTTAGGGGGTTTGGCAGTAAAAGCCCAAACCGCCCTAAATTTAACTGACCAGGTGCCATTAAGCTACTGCAAAATCAGGGATAAGTTTGCGTCGGTGGGGGGCGTGAAAGGCCAAAACAATGTCCTGTTTCTCAATTCCTTTCTCAGTTAGTAGCATGGCTATTTTCAGATGAGTTCCGTCATGCTGAATTAGTACTTTATCATCATCCCGAACATCAATAGACTTGTTTTGTTTTGATTATCAATTAGTTGACATGGTTTTTGCTGCTAAGTACAACTTTAACAATTTTTCAGTGACTTTATGAGAAATAGTATTTTTAATAACCTGAAATTGGAGCGTGATTATACGGCTTCCAC
>JAJAYX010000716.1 GCA_026785985.1 Rudanella sp.
CAAGAAAAAACACCCCTTTTTCATAATCCTGCTGCATCATGTAGTAAAATTCTTTTTCACTACTATTGCGGCCAGTTGTAGCCATTGTGTCAAAACGAGCCATTTGTCGTTTGCCAGCTAATCCCATAAAAAAATCGCCGGTATGCCGGTTAATAGATAGAGTCCAGGCGGTTTGAGTCAAGTCATCACCGCCAAATTGGGCAACGCAACGAGAGGATAGAGCCAACCCAAGCCATAACGAAAGGATAGAATTTTTCATCAGAATAAATCGGTTATTCGCCCGTCGGTAAGCCGGAGCGTAAAGGAAACAACCCGGTCGTAGGACTCCGGTTTGCCAAACAAACTGCCGGGTAATTGCTCGCGGCTGATGCGCTTTATCTGGGCGGTTAGTTGCGGATCGAACGGGCGGTTTCGGTAGTTTTCGTCTAATTCTTTCAACGCAACAGGCCCCTTTTCGCCTACACAATTTATAACGAATGAAACAAAAATCAGACCTGATTGAGTGTGCGTTCCCGCCGATTTGTAGTGCAGTTTAAATATGTCGAGGACTTTGGCCATGCTGTCTCCAAAACCGAAAAAGGTAGTTTGTCGGGTTCGCTCAAAGCAATTGGTGCATAACTGAAATTCAGTTGGTTGTACTGGTTCAGAACTGGCAAATGTTCGTACCCAACGCAGTGTCTCGATGCCAATGTTGCTACCCAAACCACCCATCAGTTTAATCACGCCGACCTCGTTGCTCATCACCTGCCAAAACGCCCGGATGTTTCCCTCGCGCCCCTTACTACTTCCCCGAATCACCAGAAACGCCGATTTATCCATTGCCAGCACCTCGGCATAATGCACCGTTTGCCCGCCTGTTTTTCGGTTGCGAATGCCCACGCGCCCGTCGGCAGCAATCAGATATTGCACCGAATCAGACTGCCAGACCTGCCCCGCTAACCGTTGCCAAACCGTTTCACGGGGTATTGGTACGGCCCGAAAACGGCGGAACAGCATGGGTTGTACTCGTCCAATGCGTAGTATATTCCCCTGTAACGAGACCAGTTCGGGCGCGTAATGAGTCGTATCTAAGCACAGTACACGTCCTTTCATCCCCCAACGTCCCGTGCGTGGAGCCTCCGATTCGTCCACCAGGCCCAGTTGCCAGGTGCTATCAGGGTTGAAATCCATGTAGGCGGGCAGGGGGCAAAATGAGTTCGTGTCCCACTCGGTATGCACACCAATCCAGCGACCCGTGAGGGGTTGGGCGTGAGTGGATACTAAAAAATGAAAAATGAAAAACGGAACAAAAGCCAGCAGACGAGTGGCCCGCTGATTTGGAGTTAAGCGCACTTCCAGTTGCATTCTGCAACTTACTTTCTATAAGTGGCTTATGAAAGGGTTTGCCAGATTTTTTCGTAAACCTCAATTGCCGACACATTTCCGGTTCCAACGCCCTTGCCAATCAGCACCGCATGATGTTCGGGAGCGGTGCCAATGCGCCCGTGCGAACCGCGAATCAGGGTGGCATCCAGCGGTATAACGTCCATCAGATACCGGAAACCAAGTTTTTTGCGCAACAACTTATAGCCCGCCCGGAGCTTGATCAGCGGGTTTTTGGGATCCATGAACATCTCGACGGGGTCGTAGCCAGGCTTGCGGTGGATGTCGACCAGGCGGGCAAAGTCGGGAGCCACACGGTCGTCGGTCCAGTAATAATAGGTGAACCAACAGTCGGCGGAGGCCATAACCACCAGATCGCCAGCCCGTTCGTGGTCGATGTGATAGGCTTTTTGTTGTTCGCGATCCAGCACCAACTCCACACCCGGCGTTTTTTCGAGCAAAGTTCGCACCTGTTCTAACACGCCAGGGTCGTTCAAATAAACGTGGGCAATCTGATGATCGGCCACGGCGAACGCCCGCGAAACGCCGGGGTCGAGCAATTCCAGACCGCGCTCAACGCGCACAGCAATCAGCCCAGCTTCGCGCAGGACACGATTGAGGTGAACGGGCTTGCTCACGTTTGTGATACCATATTCCGACAGCACCAGCACCTCGGCATCCTGCTTTTCGTAGTACGTAATCAGGTCGCGGCAAACGTCGTCAACTTGCCGGAGGTCGGTGGCAATCTTCGTAAAGTCTTGTCCGGACTGCACCGGCGAACCGGCGGGACCGCCGAATTTTTGCAGACAGTAGTCCAGATGGGGCAAATAAATGAGCGTCAGCGTTGGGTTGTGCCATTTATCCACCAGCATCGACGCATCGGCAATCCATCGGGTGGAGATGATGTTGGCCCCCGGCCCCCAAAACTGGAACAGCGGAAACGTGCCGAGTTCTTTTTGCAGGCGGTCGCGAAGGTCGGCGGGTTGGCTGTAACAATCGGGCATTTTGCGACCGTCAGCAAGGTATTGCGGGCGGGGCGTTACCGAAAAATCGGCTGAACTGTACATATTGTACCACCAGAACATCTTGGAAACCGTGAAATTCGGGTCAATTGCCCGGGCTTTTTCCCAGATTTTCTCACCCTGAACCAAGTGGTTCGATTGTTTCCAGAACTTGATCTCGGCATCATCGTGGTCGTACCAGCCGTTGCCCACAATGCCGTGTTCGCTGGGCCAACGCCCGGTCACATAGGTTGATTGCACGGCCGTAGTCACGGCGGGCAACATGGGGTCGATGGTAGCCCGGTCTTTGGTTGCCATCCAATTTTTCAGGAAGGGCGTGTGTTCGCCAATCAGCGAATACGACAGGCCCACCACGTCGATTACTACGGTTTTTTTCATGGTGAAAGAGTGAAAGAGTGACGACCCGGCGACCCGGCGAGCAAAAGAGTGGAAGCCATCCAGCGGCACTCTTTCACTCTTTCACTGCATTTAGTACCCAGTTCATTTCTCGCTCAATAGAATCTACTATTCCCAGCTTTAAGCCCTCCGGCAGCACCTCCCAGGTGTAGGTTTCGACCTCCATCTGATTGGTGAAAGGGCTGTTTTTTAGCAGATTCAGGGTGTTCACAATATCGTCCTGAGTCGATTGTAGTACGCCAAAATCCGATACAAAAATAGGGACGTGGAAATGAGATCGCCACTCGGCATGGGTATCATCGAAGGCCGCCAACGCTTCGGGCAGGTCGGGGAAACGCAGCAGTTCTCCCGAATAGGTTCGGGCCACCACCTGATGCAGGTATGTCGGCTCGTTGAACCGGCTGAACGCCTGCCGAACATCCTCCCGCCCAGCCAGAGTCGAGGGCGATCCCGGCAGTGGAAATTCGGCTTTCAGGGCGGCACTGATTTGAATTTTGCCTACCCGCAAGCCGTATTCCTTCATTTTTGCCAGAACATCGGCGGGCCGTTCGTAGCCTACCGCAAAATGGCATACATCGTAACATAACCGAACATGCTGACAGATAGCAGCTTCGGCTTCCTCGTCGGTCATCCCGAATGACTCGCTGAGTGTTTCGATGCCCATTGGCAGCAGGTAATTGGTATACCAGGCAATGAACTCGTCCGATGTTTCGATGACCCCATCCGGTTCGGGTTCGAGGTCGAGGTGCATGAGCCGGTCGGTATTCCGATGCAAGCGGATCAGTTCGGCCACAACGGTCAGAACATGCTGCGTTGTTTGCGTAAAAACGGCATCACGAGCGATTTCCTTCCCCCACTCAAACCAGTGCCGATACGACAGGGGCGAGGTAGAAACGCCCCCCGGAATGGAGTTACCCAACTCATCGACCGGCAATAATACCGACAGAATACGGAATAATCGCGTGGTATAGTCAACCCGTTGGGTCGTTGTCCAATCGGGCGCATGGACTTGATCTTTAACAACGGTGTTATGAAAACCACCATACGGAAAACCGTTCATGGTGAAGACATAACAATCGTTATCGGCCAGCCAGTGCTGAAATTCGATGAGGTTTTCGGGCTGTTCGAGTTCTTCACTCGCCACATTCGATAAGCGCAATCCCAACCCAAACGGCGCGTCGGGCAAGAGTCGTTTTTTCAATTCAGGAACAGCCTGTTTCAGAGCCGCAAAATGGTCGGCCCAATGCTCACCCGCATGAATGTTGGTGCAATAGCCGAGGTGTCCGAGGGGAGTCTTCATTACACTGTTTGCTACTCACTGTTAGTTGTGAATTGTTGCGGTTCCCCGCTGGGATTGTTGGCTGCTCACCGATAACTGTACGATTGCCTGCCGCACTAATTCTTCGTCCATTTCGTGAATGTCAACGCCTTTGCCAATGCTTTGGAGGAGCAAAATAGTGAGTTGACCGCCGAGGTGTTCGCGGAATTCGGAGAGGCCACGCAATACGCCCACGCTATCGTCCTGCTCAAGAGCGGGGTCGTACAGGACAAAACCAAGCGTTTGGAGTAGGTTCAGAATGCGGTTCAGGTCGGCTTCGGGCAGAAGGCCACTCAAGTGGGCATAGTGGCAATCGAGGGCCATACCGATGGCAACAGCTTCGCCGTGACGCAGCGAAAAGTTGGTAAGCTGTTCGAGTTTATGGGCACTCCAATGGCCAAAATCGAGCGGGCGGGAGGAGCCTTGCTCAAACGGATCGCCACTGGCAATGTGCTGCAAATGCAGTTCGGCGCAGCGATATACAAGGTATTGCATGGCAAACCCGTCGCGGTTGGCGAGGGCTTCGGCATTAGTTTCGAGCCATTCGAAAAAGGCAGGGTCTTTAATCAAGGCCACCTTCACGGCCTCGGCCATGCCCGATCGCCAGTCGCGAATATTGAGGGTACGCAGAAACCGGACATCGTTGAACACGGCCACCGGGGGTGCAAACGTGCCGAGGAAGTTCTTTTTACCCCGATAGTTCACGCTATTTTTCACGCCAACCCCAGAGTCGTTCTGCGACAAAACGGTTGTGGGAATCCGAATATGGCGGATGCCCCGGTGCGAAATGGCGGCTGCGTAGCCTACCAAATCCAGCACCGATCCACCGCCAATACCTACTACAAAAGAGTGCCGGTCAAAACCCTGTTTATCTATTGCATCAACGATTTTCTCAACCAGCGAGGGGTCGTTTTTGGCGGGTTCTCCCCCGGTAACGGTCAGCAGGTCGGCGATTAATTCGACGTTTGACTGTTGGGCAAAATAATCCTGTATCTGTTCGGTGAGATCTGGAAAAGTAGCCAAAACGCCCTCGTCGATCACGAAAAGCAGCTTTTTTCGGTTGTCTTCTGTGCTTTGCCCGGCCAGATAATCAGCGAACAGGGTATTATGCGAATCAAACAGGCCGTCGGTGAAGCTAACACTATACGAGAATCGGACACTGAATGACTGATTTAGTTGATTCATAATGGGTTAAAAATACAAAAAACAAGACTATGTTACGGCGAAAGCCCGTGCCAGCAAACGCGAGAGGGGCAGCAAACAAGCAACCAGCAATGCGAATGGAAACGAAGCAAACCCCGCTACCCAGGCCGCATTCATCACAATCAGTGATAAAACACCCGCTTTCACGGCCAAACCAATATTCCGACCGACCGGCTCACGCACTGCCCGCCAGAGCGGAACAAAAATATAGTACCCAAAGG
>JAJAYX010000717.1 GCA_026785985.1 Rudanella sp.
AAGATTGATTCGCTCGGAGCCAAAGCTATCCTGGTCTCCCCCATTCCTAGCCTGACCGCTGATTCTGCCGACAACCCGACCAATCGCAACGCCATGCTCGAACGATATTCAGCGGTGATGGCCAAAATGGCTTCGGCGCGGGGTAAGCGGTTTGTTGATGTGTTCAAACCAATTCAGGCGATGAGTAAAATGGTAAAACTAACCGAAAATGGCATCCACCTCAACGAAACCGGCTATTACTCCCTGGCCATTATCCTTGAAAAAGCATTGGAACTTCCCCCTAGAAATCAGTCGGTTACCACATCAGTTACCCCAAATACGCCCTTCACCATCAACGAACGGTATCTGCCGCTTGCGCTACCTTCCGACAAAACCGGGTTGACCGACATGGGGCAAATCCTCCGAATAACCGGCCTGAAAAAAGGATTCTATACCCTGGCAGCCAACGGTTCCGACATAAAAACCGCGTCGGCTAAAGAATGGGAAGCCGGTATCGCGATCAGGCAGGGGCCTTTGTTTGAACAGGTTCGGGCGTTGCGGCAACTGATCGTCAAAAAGAATGAGTTATTCTTTTTCCAGTACCGCCCCCCAAACACCACCTACATTCTTGGGTTTCGCTCCTACGAACAGGGCCGCCACGCAAAAGGACTCGACGAGCAAAGTATCCTTATCAAGTGGCTTGAAGGCCAGATTGCCCTGCACCGCACACCAACCCCCATCGTTTATCAACTCAACCTTTTGAAATAGCCCTGACCGTGATGAACTCTATAAACTCCTTAAAAATCGTCTGTTTTCTCCTCATCATCCCGATCTTTTTGCTGGTTACGGCCTCCGTTCGACAGGATGACCGCACCGATGACCCTGACCCCGATGTGAAACGGGAGCTGGCCTCGTTTAAAGTTGCCGATGGGTTCGAGGTGAGCCTGTTTGCTGCTGAACCGCTGGTGGCCAAGCCTATTCAGATGAACTGGGATGCCGATGGCCGGTTGTGGGTGGTAAGCAGCACGGCCTATCCGCACCTGAAAACCGGCGAAGAAGCCAACGACAAGATTTTCGTGCTGGAAGATACGGATGGCGACGGCAAAGCCGACAAGTCAACTATTTTTGCGGAAGGATTAACGACACCTACCGGCATTCTGCCCGGCGATGGCGGTGTTTACGTGGCTAACTCCACCGAGATCCTGCACTTTATGGATACGGATGGCGACGGCAAAGCCGACAAAAAACGCCGGGTTCTGCACGGTTTTGGCACCGCCGATACGCACCACCTCATTCACACGTTTCGCTGGGGACCGGAGGGTTTGCTTTATTTCAACCAGTCTATTTACATCTACAGTCACGTTGAAACGCCTTCCGGCATCAAACGGCTCGAAGGTGGTGGCGTTTGGCAGTTGAACCCCAAAAATCTTGATTTAAGCGTTTATGCCAAAGGCTTAATCAATCCGTGGGGGCTGCAATTTGACCGTTGGGGGCAGTCGTTCCTGACGGATGGCGCGGGGGGAGAAGGCATCAATTATGCGTTTCCCGGAGCCACGTTTGTTACCTCGCCGGGTGCGGCCCGGATTCTGCGGGGTCTCAATCCGGGGCAACCCAAACACAGCGGTCTTGACATAATTTCGGGGCGGCATCTGCCGGAGTCGTGGCAGGGAAGCCTGATTACCAATGACTTTCGGGCCAACCGAATCAATCGCTTCAAGCTGGACGAACAGGGAAGTGGCTATGCTTCCAGGCAGGTCGAGGATCTGTTATGGACGGATCATGTCGCGTTTCGGCCCGTCGATATTTCGGTTGGCCCCGATGGAGCCATCTACGTGGCCGACTGGTATAACCCGATTATTCAGCATGGGGAGGTCGATTTTCATGATCCCCGCCGGGATCAGCAACACGGTCGTATCTGGCGAATTGTGGCCAAAAACCGGCCCCTGGTTAAACACCCCCAACTGACCAAAGCCAGTGTTCAGGAGTTGCTCGAAGCCCTGAAACTGCCCGAAGACTGGACCCGTCTGCAGGCCAAACAGGTGTTGAAAAATCGCGGAGCTACCAATGTTATCCCGGCCCTTCAGCAATGGGTTCAGAATCTGGACAAAACAAAGCCCGACTACGAACACAACCTGCTGGAAGCCTTGTGGATTTCGCAATCACTACAGGTGGTAAACGAGCCGTTGCTGTTGCGGCTGTTGAGTGCCGAAAACCACAAAGCGCGGGCTGCGGGGGTGCGTGCGCTTGATTTGTCGCATACCAAAATTGCCAACGTTCCGACACTGCTCACCAAAGCCATAGCCGATAAACATCCACAAGTCCGTCTGGAGGCCGTGATTGCCCTTCGGAGCGTGAAAACAGCGGAGGCCGTCCGCACCGCTTTGTCGGTTCTGGACCAGCCAATGGACGAGTTTCTGGATTATGCCCTCTGGCAAACCGTGCGCGAAGGCGAACCCCTTTGGGCCAGCCGTTTGAAAGTTGAACCCGGCTTTTTCGGTAACGCCCAAAAAACGGTCTTTGCTCTGAAATCGGTAAGCAGCCCCGAAGCAGTGTCGCAGTTGGCACGGCTTTACCAGAACGATAAAGTCCCCGACGCTTATCAAAACGATGTGCTGGGTTCGCTGGCTAAGTTCGGCACCCCGTCCGATTTAACCCTGCTTTTCAACAAGGCTGTTGCGGGAAATAGCGGTGACCAAAAACAGGGGGGGGCGAAACTGAACGCCCTGGAAGAAGCTGCTCGCCGGGGCGTGAAACCCAACGGAAACCTCAACCCGATTGCCGATTTTATCACCAACAACGACGAAGCCACTGCCACCAATGCCATCAGGTTAGTTGGTCTGTGGCAACTCAACAACTTGACCGATAAGCTGGTTAGTCTGGCTCAAAAAGAAGCCAAAAACGAGCGTAAAGCCGCCCTCGGTGCTTTGGCAGCCATAAACACCGATCAGGCACGGAAGTCGCTAATGGACTTGACCGGCTCCAAAAACCCGGCCCATTTACGACTCGCAGCAACCGCTCAGTTGGTTC
>JAJAYX010000718.1 GCA_026785985.1 Rudanella sp.
GAATAGCCTTGCCTACGTTGGGGTACAAATTTAGTTTGCCCAAATCGCTGATCGAAATCCACTGAACCGCCAATGCCGAGGTTTCGGCCGGGTTTAATACAGGCTCACCCTGCCAATCATAAGTGGCAAAAATCACGTGCAATACATCGTCGGCGCGTTCGGAGAGAAACATTTCGCCCATGAACGCCATTTCGCCGATGGTTATGCTTATGCCCAGTTCTTCCCGAAGTTCCCGCATCACAGTTTGGGGCAGGGTTTCGCCCCGATCCGGGTTGCCACCGGGCAGGGCCAATACATCGGCCTCGCCGTAGCGGTAGTGCATCAGCAGAACCTCCGTTTGGTTGGCGTGGGAACGGGTAATAAGGGCGGACGGTCGGACGTTCATGCAAAAAGGTCTTCTACCCGAAATGAGAAATCGGGTAATACGGGGGCGGCTGAAATCAGGTCATTTCCTTTGTACGCCTGCGAGAAATCGGGCGAGGTATAGACGTTGATTTTTTTGTTTTCGGGAATAATATACCAAACCAACTGGGCATCCGCATCGAAGTAATCCTGAACCTTGTCGAGGACTTCCTGATAGGATTCGGAATCAGATAGAATTTCAATCGCAAAACGGGTTTTCTGGCGAGCACCCGTCCGGGTATTTTCAATCTGTTCCAACATGAAATAGGCTAAATCGGGCCGCCGTTTACGAACTGCATCAACGTAAGAATCCATTTCAGGAGTCAATTCGTCCCCTCGTTCATAAGCCGCTGTTTTGGTAAAACGGCGAGTCAAAAATTTCAACAGAAGATACTCGGCCTGCTTCATGTCTTTTTTCTCAATAATTCGACCCCGAACGAACTCATAACTCCCCTTGTGCCCATAAGAGCGTTCCCACTGCTCAAACTCGTCCACCGTCTGTAGGTGGGCAGGAAGTGAAATGACGGATGTTTCGACTGCTATCATACCGTTTTTTAATTAGTCTGTTCCCTAAATATACGGGTTTATTCAGTAAGTTGGACAATCCCTAAAATCGTGCCAACACCTTCTCCGATACCGTTTGCCCAATGGACAACGACGACGTGGCGGCTGGTGAGGGTGCGTTGCAAATGTTGATGGCCCGGTCGGTTTCAATGATTGAGAAATCGTCCAGCAGCCCCCCCGTGCGGTCGCAGGCCTGGGCCCGAACGCCCGAACCCCCATCTTCGAGGTCGTCTTCCTGAATTTCGGGGATCAACACCTGCAAGGCTTTAGTGAAGGCCGACTTGGAGAACGAACGGTATATTTCGCCAAGACCCGTTTGCCAGTACTTGGCGGCCACTTTCTGAAAACCCGGCCACGTCAGCGTCTCGAACAGTTCGCGGGCGTTGATGTCGGTTTTGTGATAACCTTCGCGTCGGAACGCCAACACTGCGTTGGGGCCAGCCTCCACGCCCCCGCCAATCATGCGGGTGTAATGCACGCCCAAAAACGGGAAATTCGGGTCGGGAACGGGGTAGATCAGGTGTTTTACCAAATGTTGCCGGTGGGGTTTCAGCTTGAAATACTCCCCCCGAAATGGCACAATCTGGAGACCAATAGGTTCGCGTTGGGTCATTTGGGCTATTTTATCGGAGTACAGGCCCGCGCAGTTCACCACGAGTTTGGCTTCGTAGATGGCCCGACTCGTCACGACAACGGTGAGCGTTGTTCCTGGCGTGAGTTGCTCGACCCGCTCGTTCAGGTGAATCTCGCCCCCTAAAGCCCGGAATTTTTCGGCATATTTTTCGCAGACCGCCGTGTAATCGACAATGCCGGTGTACGGAACCCGAAGCCCGGCCACCCCGCTCACGTGCGGCTCGATCTCGCGCATTTCGGCGGGCGAAATCGTTGAGATTTTGGTCAAGCCGTTTTGCAAACCGCGTTGGTACAGGATTTCCAGTTGGGGCAGCTCATCGGGCTTGGTGGCCACCACAATTTTGCCGCACAGGTCGAAGGGAACGCCTTCCTGCTGGCAAAATTCCACCAGCATATCGTAGCCCCGGATGCAGTTGGTGGCTTTCAGGCTGCCCGGTTTGTAGTATAACCCGGAGTGAATCACCCCCGAATTATGACCCGTCTGATGAGCGGCTACCCGGTTCTCTTTTTCCAGCACAACAACACTCAATCCGGGGCGTTGTTGCTTGATTTTCAGGGCAGTGGCTAATCCCACGATGCCCCCGCCAATGATGATTACATCTGTCATGTTATTTCGGAAACGATACCTTCCCCATTGTTACACTCGGTACGCCCTGCCGGTTCCCGAAACTGGTTTTCCCGCCCGCAACGGCTTCGTTGGCCAGCACCGCAAACAAAACGGCTTCTTTGGCATCGCCCGCAATGCCCAGTTCATCAGTTTGGCTAAAGGTGCAATCGGGCAAGAGGTTGCGCAAATGGCCCGTCAGCACGGGGTTATGCGCCCCGCCCCCGCTCACATACAGGGCGTAGGTTTGATCGTGTTTCAGCACCCGCTGCACCCCTTCGGCAATGGTCTCGGCACTGAACCGGGCCAGGGTCGCCATGAGGCCAGCGGGCGAGATGGCGGTGGTTTGGCTGGCTTGTTGCGCCTGCTCCACATAGGCCACGCTGAACAGTTCGGGGCCGGTGGTTTTGGGAAACGGAGCGTCGAAAAATGGGTTCTGCTTCAGCACGGTTAATAAGTTCTGATTCACCTGCCCCTGCGCGGCCAATTGTCCGTCGGCATCGAACGGCTTGGCCAACAGTTTCCGGGCATAGGCATCCATGAGTGTGTTACCGGGGCCGGTGTCGGTGGTAAAAACGGCTCCGGCATCAGCATTGGCGGGCAGATAGGTGAAGTTGGCAATGCCGCCCATGTTGAGCAGAATGCGATTTTCACCCGCCCGAAGCGTCGGACTGCTGGAAAACACGAAATAGTCGCCATAAACAGCCAAGGGTGCGCCTTCGCCCCCATGTGCCACGTGTTTCTGGCGGAAATCGCTCAGGGTGATGATCCCCGTTTCGGCAGCCACCTGATCGCCATCGCCAATTTGGAGGGTCGCGTTGGGGTAATCGGGATAGGTGGCGGGGCGGTCGGTTCGTGAAGTTTTTGGTGCATGAAAAACCGTTTGCCCGTGGCTGGCAACTAAATCAACATCGGTTGGATTGACACCCCAACGATGCAAACAAACATTGACCATTTGCCCATGCAGCCGTCCGATATACGGATTCAATAAACAAAGGTGTTCGAAATCGACTTGTGTTTTGGCAAACACCACCCGAATTTGGTCTTTTAAGTCGTCGGAATACGACACCGTGTCGAACTGCTCAATTACGACCTGAGTGTCGGGTCCGCTGCCGCTGATTCGGCACAGGGCCACGTCTAAGCCGTCGAGTGAGGTGCCCGACATGAGGCCAATGATCCGGCGTTCGGGTTTGCCGGCAATCGTGTAGAGGTGTTGAATCTGGTGGTTCATTGGTGCGAAAATACAACCATAAATCCTATTTCGATGAGCTTCTGGGGAGACGAGCAATTTGCCTTTTTTGAAAGTATCCTGTTTCTGGCACTTGGTCAGGACGTGCAGGTAATCGAAACCCAGTTTTTGTCGGGCGGAAATATCAATACGGCCGCCCAGGTTTTTTCGTCAGAAGGAGTCTTTTTTGTAAAATGGAACGAACTGGGGCAACATGTTGACGACCGGCACGATTTATTCGAGACCGAAGCGCTTGGTTTGGCCTTGCTTCACCGGGCCGATGCCATTCGGGTGCCGTCGGTGGTGGGTCATGGTGAGCAACAGGGCCGGGCCTATCTGATCCTCGAATACCTCGACACCGGCAATCCGGGGCCTACTTACTGGGACGAACTCGGTCAGTCGCTTGCTCTGTTGCACGGCCACACCCAATCTAAATTTGGCTTGTCGTTCAACAATTATATCGGAAGTTTGCCCCAAACCAACACGCCTACTACCAACGGGTACGAGTTTTTCTTCGATCAGCGACTAGTGCCCCAGGCAGGTTTGGCTCTTTATAAAAGCTTGTTAACGAAGCCATTATACGATAAACTTCTCACCCTTCGCGACCGACTCCCCAGCCTGCTCCCCAACGAGCGGCCCGCTCTGCTGCATGGCGATTTGTGGTCGGGTAATGTGCTGATTACGGAAGAAGGCAACCCGGCTCTGATTGACCCCGCCGTGTATTACGGCTTCCGCGAGGCCGAACTGGCCTTTACTAAACTTTTTGGCGGCTTCGACCAGCGGTTCTACGATGCCTACGATGAAGCTTTTCCCCTGCATGACGGTTTTGAGGAGCGTGTTGCCATTTATAATCTGTACCCGTTGCTGGTTCACCTCAACTTGTTTGGGTCGGGCTATCTGAGCGGTATTGAACGGGTGTTGGTGCAGTTTTAGGGGCTTCGTTGTACTTTGCATCAATTAACAAACTAAACCGTATGTCATCTTTTCAGAATCAGGTTGCTATCGTCACCGGGGCGGGGTCTGGATTTGGGCGGGCCACTGCCATTGCCTTTGCAGCAGCAGGGGCCAGGGTGATTGTTTCCGATATTAATGATGAAGGCGGACAAGCCACCGTCGAGCAAATTAAACAGGGTGGGGGAGAAGCCAGTTTTGTTCGGTGCAACGTGGCCGAACCATCTGAAATTGAGTCGCTTGTAGCTCAAACCGTTGCGCTGTATGGGCGGTTGGATATTGGGATCAACAACGCCGGAATTGGCGGTAAATTCGCCCGCCTGACCGACCAGACTAAACACGATTTCGACCAGATGATGGCCATTAACGTGGGTAGTGTGTTCTACGGAATGCAGTCGCAGATTCGGCAGATGCTCACCCAACCCGAAGGCGGCAAAATTGTGAATATTTCGAGCATTGCCGGGGTTCGCGGGATGCCAATGGGTGGGCCATACAGTGCGGCCAAACACGCCGTTCTGGGTCTTACCAAAACAGCGGCTCTTGAATACATCCGTCAAAATATCCGTGTCAACGCCGTTTGCCCGGTCTATACCCACTCCGGCATGGTGCAGGATCTCATCGACAAGGCTCCGAACATGGAGGCAAAAATGCTCCGGGTGATTCCCATTGGCCGTTTTGGACAACCCGAAGAAATCGCCCAAACAATTCTGTGGCTCTGCTCGCCCGAAAATGGGTTCTGCAACGGTCAGGCTATTCAAATGGACGGAGGATTAACGGCGGGGTGATTGCAGTGAGCAGTTGGCTGTTCACTGATCACTGTCCTTCCCCTTCCAGGGCCACAAAATCCTTAAACACGCGCTTGATGGCTTTGTCGGTGGCCTCTTTTTTGCTCTGCCATCCGGCATCCAATTCCAGCGCGACCAGGCCACTCAGGCTCATGGAGGCCCGAAAATCGTCTAAACGCTTTACAAAATCGTTGGTTCGGCGCGACGATTTCAGGGCGAACTCCCGCGAGAAAACGTCGCCTTTGTTCTGAATTTCGCTCTTTTTGCCCAACACATAGTTATAGCGATCCAGCAAATCCTTCATCGACTTGCCAATCACTTCGGTGGCTTCCAGCGTACCCATTGTCAGTACAGCCGTGCCACCCACCGCCGATACCAACCGACCGTTTTTCTGTGCATTTAGGCTAGTGCTGGCACCCGTAACGGCGGGCGTAACGCCCGTAACGGCCCCCAGCGAAGCATTCGCTACCGAGCGGTTACGCTTGCCGGTTTTAGCTTTACGGTAACTTTTCTTGAGTTCTTCTTCCTTTTCGGCCATCTGCTCGGTCAGGTTCCAGGCGGTTGTCATCACCTGCCGATATTGCGAATAGAAATACCGGTCTCTGGCTTCCTCGTTCACCGCGTTGATCACCGTGAACGTGATTTTGCGCTCATCGCGGTTTTGCGCTTTGTCCAGCACATAAAACGTCAATGTGGTCTGTAGCGAGTCATACGGATCTTTTACAAACTCGTAGCCGGGCTTCCAGATAAACTCATACTGATTGGCCGTATTGCGCACCAACGCACTTTTGGGAATGTCGAGGTTGTCGCCCAGAAAGCCGAAAGTGGTAATATCATCGTCGCCGTTGGGGTCGGAGAGGTAAAATTTGAGGTTGACCGATGCATTTTCCCGCAGCTTGTACCGGGTTTCGCCGGGCACAATCTGAACATCGGGCGGGAGGTCCATTAGGGTTGGCTCAATTTTCAGGCGACCTTTGGTGCGGCTTTTGGCGGGTTGATCTTCCACCCAGAATTCAATGTATTGGGGGTGTTCTTTCAGTTTGTTGAACTGATTGAGCGAGAGCGTCCAGCTCCACTCGCCCTGCGCCGTGAGTTTAGTGCCTTCGGGCATTTGGTCGGCAATGGGAATAAACACAATCGGGTCGCCATCATCATCGTGTACCTGCTCTTTGTCCAGTTTATAGACGTTCTGCGTTCGATAGCGCACATAAAAGGGCCGCAACTCATTAATAACCGGCGGACGATTCACATGCTGCACTTTCAACTCCACCGTTTGCGTGGCCGACTCTCCCAGCTTGTTTCGCACCTCAAATAATAGTGGAACGGTTTTGTTGGTTTGAATCCGGTCGGCCAAATCAAATCCCGGTCGCCACCAAAATCGCCCCGTTGAGTCGAATTGCATTCCATCCAGTCGCCCCTGAGCCAGCGAAAAATACAACGATTCGTCCTTGCCGCCCGTGGCTTTCAGATCGAACTGTAGGGTGCTGCCCTCGGCTACCTCGTTCCAGTTGGCCTGCGTTGGCAAAACGAGTTGTAATGACTTGGTATCCTGCCCAGTACAACAAAGGGATAGCAGGAGACCTGTTGAAAGGAAAAGAAAACGAGCAACGGTTAAAGCCATAGTGTTGACATAGAATGGATAATGAACAGTGTGGGGTGGATAATGAAAAAGAAAACGGAAAATAACTTAGTTGCTTTTCATTAGTCATTATTCACGTTCCATTGTTCATTTCTCGTTAACCTAATCTTAACGCAAAAGTACGGCTAAGATTTTGCGCTACGATTAAACAACCTTCTAAAATGCTATTTTTCTTAGTTGACACGTTGATAAATTTGGTTTTTGTTGACTTATTCTAATATGGTTTCCTCACTTATGCCATCAAAAAAACGAAGCCGCTCCACATCGGCCCCCACGATCACCACCTGACCGGGTCGATAGAGCACGTTGGTGGTGGTGCGGAAACAGTAGGTCTGTTCCGGGTTACCGTTAAAATGGAAATAGTTAAAGCTCTCACTGCCAATTGGTTCCACAATGTCAATCGTGATGTCTATACCGTCAGACAGGGGCCGGGAGACCTCCGTAGTTGTGTCGTAGAGATACTCAGGCCGAAACCCGAACGTCACTTTCTTGCCCACGTAACGAGCCATTCTGTCCTGGTAAGAAGCCGGCACACCAAACAGAACGTCCTTTGATTGGAACATCAGCCGCCCCGCATTTTCAATGATTTCACCATCCAGAAAATTCATGGATGGACTTCCCACAAACCCCGCCACAAACTTGTTGACGGGGTTGTTGAATAGGTTCATTGGTGTGTCGAACTGGTGAATAATGCCGTCTTTCATAATCACGATGCGGTCGCCCATAGTCATGGCTTCGATCTGATCGTGCGTCACATACACCATCGTTGCGTCTAACTGCCGATGGAGCCGCTTGATTTCGGTGCGCATCTGCACCCGCAATTTGGCATCGAGATTCGAGAGGGGTTCGTCGAACAGAAACACCTTGGGTTCGCGCACAATGGCCCGGCCAATAGCCACCCGCTGCCGTTGCCCTCCCGACATATCTTTGGGTTTCCGGGTAAGCAGCGGTTCAATACCGAGGATGGCGGCCGCACTGCGTACTTTCTGGTCGATGATGGGTTTGGCTACGTTCCGCAACTTCAGGCCAAAGGCCATGTTGTCGTACACGCTCATGTGGGGGTAAAGCGCGTAGTTCTGAAAGACCATCGAAATGTCACGATCTTTGGGAGATACATCGTTCACCCGCACCGTGTCGATCAGCAAATCGCCACTCGAAATATCCTCCAGCCCGGCAATCATTCGGAGCAGAGTCGATTTGCCGCAACCCGACGGCCCTACCAACACGATAAACTCCTTGTCGTTGAACACCAAACTGGTGTTGACAATGGCCGGAGTCGATGCCCCCGGATATGTTTTATTCAGGTTCTTTAGTTCGATAGAAGCCATTGTCGGGGTAGGGTTGGAACGAGTGTACATAAGGTAACGTTGAAATGCCGAATCTGATTACAGGTTGGGAATGGCACGGGTCAGCATATCTGCCGATGCACAATCTGCCTGCTGGTTGCACAACTGGTGGTACTTTTGTGGAAATCATTGCCGCTTCCCACCTGTCCCTCAAACAAAACCCGTACTTTTGAGCGTTAACGGAATGGCCCGGCAATGCATAGTTGGGCCATTACCAGATTGTTGTTCATGAACAAATCCTTTCTCGCTACGCTCACCCTGCTGGCCGCCCTTGCCTCCTGCAAGACAGACAAAAAAACGGAGTCGCAAACGAGCGAAACCGAACAACCCGCCCAAACCATGTCGGCTCCGGCATTCGATGCCGACTCGGCCTATCAGTTCATTGCCCGGCAGGTGGCGTTTGGTCCCCGCGTTCCCAACACGCCTGCCCACGTGAAGGGGGGCGATTATCTGGTCGCGAAACTGAAACAATTTGGCTTTACGGTGATCGAGCAAAAATTTCAGGCCAAAACCTGGGATGGTAAAACCCTCAACGCCCGCAACATCATCGGGAGCCTTAATCTGCAGGCCACCAAGCGCATTGTGCTGACTTCGCACTGGGATTCGCGACCCCACTCCGATCAGGATACCACCGTTGCCGACCGTACCGACCCGGTACCAGCCGCCAACGATGGGGCATCCGGCGTGGGGGTTCTCCTCGAACTGGCCCGCAGTATTCAGCAGGCCAAACAAAAGCCAACCGTGGGCATCGACCTCGTTTTCTTCGATGCCGAAGACTGGGGCGATGGCGAAAAAGCCGTTGGTGATAAAGAACCCGGAAATGAGTTTGACTACATTGGCTTCTGCCTTGGTTCGCGGTATTGGGCCAAAAACCCGCATGTACCGGGCTACAAAGCGTATTACGGCATCCTGCTCGACATGGTTGGTGCCAAAGGAGCCACGTTTGCCAAAGAGGGCTATTCGATGCAGTTCGCGCCGAGTATCATGAATCAGGTATGGCAAACAGCCAGTCAGTTGGGGTATAGTCAATACTTTGTAGATACCCCCGGCGGCTCAATTACCGACGATCATGTGGCCCCCAACCTGATTGCCAAAATCCCGATGATCGACATCATTCATACTAATCCGCAAACGGGTGGCTTCTTCGGGGCCTGGCACACCAACGAAGATACTATTGAAAATATTGACCGGGGAACCCTGAAAGCGGTGGGTCAAACGCTGTTACAAACCATATATAATGAATAATGTACACTGGATAATGGCCCGCATTAGGGCCTTGTTGCTGATGATAGCGGTGGTTGGTTGCTATGCTGTGCCCGACAAGTTCGGCACGTTGGATGTGGCCAAATGGCGGTCGGATCGGGGCGGGTGCTACGGCATTCGGGCCACCCTGCTGACCGATTTCAATGCCTCGCGCCAGGAATTCAAGGGCGTTCATGTCAACGATTTAGGCGGTATTATGGGCCGTCCGGATATCAACATGATTACCGAGCGAAATCAGAAATTTTACATCTATTTTCTGGAAAAAGGTATCCATTGCGACGATCCGAAACAAAAGTCGTTAAGTCGTTCGGTGGCTTTCCGCATTAGTGCCATTGGTTTGGTCACGGAGATCACGTTTCAGAACGGAACGCCCTAAACATAAAACTTCTTCCGGGTAATCATTTCCTCCACCACGTCTGGCACCATGTAGCGAATGGAACGATTGTCGCGTATGCTGTCGCGAACAAACGTGGCCGAAATGTCGAGTAGAGGGGCCTGCAC
>JAJAYX010000719.1 GCA_026785985.1 Rudanella sp.
GGCTACAACTGGCCGCAATAGTAGTGAAAAAGCATTTTACTACCTGATGCAGCAGGATTATGAAAAAGGGGTGTTTTTTCTTGAAAAAAGTACGGAACTCGATCCGAAAAATCACCGTGATGCCGGTTGGACTTATATGATGACTCTCCACGATTATCCCCGCGCCCTCCGTCATCTGGATGCGTTTGATGCCCTCACCCCTGACTTCGACGATACCGATGGTATTGCCCCCATCAGCTACCTTAAAGGCCTGTGCTACCGGAACATGGGCAACCATTCAGAAGCCGTTCGGCAGTTTAGCAAAGGGATTGATTCGCTGGCGGCAAAACATGGTTCGGAGTGGGTCAACTACAAGCACTATGTTAGCCGGGCTGTTAGCTATCTAACTATTAATCAGTTAGATAAGGCATTAGCTGATTTGGATTCCGCCATGAAGAACAGCACGTCTGAAAGCCCGCTTGCACTTTATTACAAAGGTAAAACAATGCTCCAACAAGGTCGAATAACCGATGCCAAACGAGCGTTTCAGGATGCCCAGTTCTTCTGGCAGGCCAACCGCGTAAAAGGCATTTCCCAACCCGAAGATTATAACAACCCCGTAACCGAAGGGGATATCGACGAAGCCTTGAAACGCTAAAGCCCGAGACTCAACCGCTCGCCCAACTGCATAACCCGATATGGGGTTTGGTGTTGTTCGCAGGCCCGCACAAAATCGGCAGGGTCGGCTGTGTTGAAAGCAAAAAGGTCATAATGGTGAGGCACCACAAGTTTGGCCCCTATGGCCGCGCCCAGCAGGGCGGCTTCGTCGGGATTGAGGTTGCCGGACACCCGCCGTTCGGGTTTGTTGCCGTTGATGGGCAGAAAGGCCACGTCGACCTCAAATGGTTTTAGTGTGTCAACAATACCATCGTACCAGAGCGTATCGCCGGAATGATACAGTGTATAAGTACCGATCTCTACTACAAAACCCATAAACTTTGGGCGACCTTCATCGTCGCGTTCCACAGTATTATGAGCTGCCGGAACACCATGAAACCGGAAGCCCGCCAAGTCCAGCGATTGTTTGTCGACCATACCGACAAGGGTAGGGGAGTCGACGGAAATTCCCAGTCGATTCGCCACAAAAGACCGGTTGGCCGCCGGAAAAAGCAGGCGGGCATTTGGGCTGTTGGCCAAAATAGGGTTCAGCGTCTCGGCATCTAAATGATCGGTATGGTTATGACTCGAGGTAACAACAGCCAGTTCGGTGAGCAAGGCAGGGTCAATAACGAGTTCCGAAATACGGGTGTGGGGTTTGTCGGTTTGTGCGTATTTAGTGGTTAGCGAGTCCGACAAATACGGGTCGAAAAGCAGATACTTTCCCTGGTAATCAATGAGAAAACCACTTTGCCCAAGCCACCAAATGTGTAGTTGCGACTCAGACGATGTATTGACTTGATGATGAACTGCCCTAAGATCAGTCAATAGTGTGTGGCTTTGTTGAAGGGGTTTTAAAAGAGCCATAACTAAGTGGAAGGAGATGATAGGCAGCGGCTTAAATGGATTTTGACAAATTTATTACTTCTGTACCATTAGATAAGGGTTAAGCAGGTATAACTTTTTTCCGTTAATTTTGAGGGATCGAAGAACTAAAGAAATTGGATTTTTTCGGCATACACTAATCAAGAGTATCCCTCAGTTGCTATGAATATTGTACTAGTCACAGGTTCGGCTGGCCTGATTGGAAGCGAATCAGTTGCGTTTTTCTCCGATAAATTTGATTTGGTTGTTGGAATCGACAACAACATGCGGCAGTATTTTTTTGGTACTGACGGCTCCACCGAGTGGAACCGGAATCGCCTTGCCGATGCTTATTCCAATTATACCCACCGCTCAGCCGACATTCGTGAGGTGTCGCAACTGGACTCTATTTTTCGGGAATTCGGCACCGACATCAAGATGATTATTCACGCAGCCGCTCAACCCTCACACGACTGGGCCGCCCGCGAACCCTTCACCGACTTCACGGTGAACGCTAATGGTACACTGAATTTGCTCGAAATGACGCGGCAGCACTGCCCCGAAGCGGTGTTCATTTTCACCTCCACCAACAAAGTGTATGGCGACAATCCGAACTACCTGCCGCTGATCGAAACCGAAACGCGCTGGGAGATCGACGAGAATCACCCGTATTTTAAGGACGGTATTGACGAATACATGAGTATCGACCATACAAAACACTCACTATTTGGGGCCTCAAAAGTAGCTGCTGATGTGCTGGTGCAGGAATATGGCCGGTATTTTGGTATGAAAACGGGTGTTTTCCGGGGCGGTTGCCTAACGGGGCCAAACCATTCTGGTGCGCAGTTGCACGGTTTTCTGAGCTACCTCATGAAATGCGCCATTACCGGAACTCAGTACACCATTTTTGGCTATAAAGGCAAACAGGTACGCGACAATATTCACTCTCACGACCTGGTGAATATGTTCTGGCATTACTACCAGAACCCACGGATGGGCGAAGTGTATAATGCAGGTGGTGGTCGTCATGCCAACTGCTCCATGATCGAGGCCATTGCCTTGTGCGAAGAGATTTCGGGGAACACCATGAATTATCAGTATTCAGAGACCAACCGGATTGGCGATCATATCTGGTACGTCTCGAATTTGAATAAGTTCAAGGAACATTACCCCGGTTGGAACTGGAGTTATGACCTTAAAGAGACAATGGTCGAAATTCACGACAGTATGGTTGCTCGGTTGGCCATAACCAACTAATCACGAAGGGTGGGCTATATAGCCTGCCCTTTTCATCGAAAGTGTTTCGTTAACTAAACTGCAACGGAACATAGGAGTTAAGATTCCGACGCAGACCAGCGTTCCACACTATTTTCCGGTTTGAGAAAGTGGAAATCCTACTAAATTTGAGAAAGAAATAGACCGATTTACAGACCATAAGCCAATGACGAGACGCAAACGGTTTTTATCGGGAAAAGCTGTTTAACCCCAGCCATTACACCTTCATAAATGCTTCGCTTCGATACGTTTCCTGTCTTTTACTGGCTTCCCTGTTGTTTGCTCTGTTTTGGGCTGATTTGGGTAGCGTTGCGTTCTCGCGTAAGTGATAATGTACTATTGGCTCTGGCGTTCGGAACGTTTCTGTTATTGCGCTTGCCTACCCTCGTATATAATCGGGAAATCAACCCCGACGAAAGTCAAATGATCACACAGGGGCGAACACTCGCCCTTGACCCTGTCTATTTTCGCTCTGTCGATGGCACGACGATTGGACCACTGGATAGTTACGCACTCATTATCCCTTCCTGGATTGGCTTGCCCTACGACTATATGTCAGCCCGTCTGCTGGCCTTTTTCCTCATTACACTGAGTCTGCTTTTTTTGTTTAAAGCGGCTCGGAAATGGTTTGGTCAACTCCCGGCCCGGCTGGCTCTGCTCCCCCTGATTTTTGCACTGGGCCTTACGCAAAATGGCGACCTTCTTAGCTATTGCAGCGAACTGGTACCGCTTTTTCTGCTTTCGCTCGGAATATGGCTTTTCTCGAAAATAGACGCGCAACCCCGCCCATCATACCTGATTCTATTTACCGTTGGTTTCGTGCTTGGCATGGTGCCATTGGCTAAAATTCAGGGCGCGCCCGTTGCTGCTGCGCTGGGGCTGTTCATTGCCATAAGCATTGTGAGACAGCCAATTGAATGGATGCCAAAAATAGGTAGATTGGCTGTTTTGGGACTGGCAGCATTGATTATGCCGGCAGCATTCATCGGAATGGCCTGGGTTAATGAATTATACAACGACTTCTGGCTTTTTTACATAGAAGGCAACCTACGCTATGGCGGTAATACCGATCATTGGCAGAACATACTGAATTTCCCCCGACATCTGGCTAAGGCTGACGAATTGGGTTGGCTACTGATCTTTATGGTCATTCTGGCGGTAGTGGCTATTGGTCAGTATGCGACTGACCAAAAACGTACATCTTTGTCGGACACCCGGAAAGTGCGGTTGAGTTTCATCGGAATCTCCTTGCTGGCGGCTCTGTATGCCGTAACCCGAACCGGCACGGAGTTCGTGCATTACTTCTTTTTCATGGTTGGCCCCGCGTTTTTGCTGACGGCATTAGGTTGGGAAATACTGATGAAACTACGGACCGAAGTACTTCAGTGGGCACCTCTGCTAGGGTCAGCACTGTTTCTGGGACTGGTAGTAGGTAAAGGCGTACTGAACTATAGCCGTCATATACCGCTCAATTTTTATCCTAATTCGGAGCAGGTTGATTTCTTGACACCGCAGCCACCCATTGTGCAACAAATCCGAAAATACGCCAAAGAAGGCGAATATCTGGTGGTTTGGGGCTGGCGTTGCGATTATTACGTAAGTGCTGAAA
>JAJAYX010000720.1 GCA_026785985.1 Rudanella sp.
GAACACTGTGGAGGCAAACACCGCCGAGGTAAACGCCCCTGCTGAATGGCCCGAAAAAAACGACCGACGGGCATCTTTACCCAGTTTATCTGACAGGGGTGCCGCCGGGTTATAGACAAACGGCCGGGTTCGCTCAGTGGTCACCTTCACGATGTCCTGAACCCCAACCGACAACGCCATCGTTTCGAGGTATAACAACGGCACGGTAAGCCATTTCTTCTGGCGAAGCGTCGGCAAGCCCGTTAGTCCCACGATGCCAATTGTACTGAGCAGTGTTATATCGCTGATTCGCCCCGCCGACGTAGACCAATGGTGGGTGGCTCCCCGGTCGAAGGCATTGATGGTGTTCGGGTCGAGTTGGGCGATCTGGGCGGCTGTGAGGGCTGTTGTCTGTTTATCGAGCAAATAAGCGGCCCCATTGAGGACGGCCCCGGTTGCCAGCAACCCAATTTCGCGGCCTGTGCGGAGTTTGTAAACCGGGGCAAGCGCGGTTGAACCCACTGAAATTGAATCGAGCGGGGCGGGTTGGGCGTGTAGCGAACCTGGAACTATTAACAGCCAGAGAAACCAGATTTTTTGCATAACAGGGAGGATTATGCCACAAAAGTAAGACGAACCACACGATAGTTTTCACAGAACTTATAAGGACGGGACACGGTTGTCTGGGTTCTTGTAGGTTTAGTTTTTCAACCCCTATGCGCGTTGCTATTTCTATTGTTGCTGTTTTGCTCCTGAAGATCTGGGCCTGCAAAACCCAGCAGGAACCCGCCCTGCCAGAGACCTTTTCGTATCGGTCGGTGGTGGTGAACGGGCAGCCGTCGGTTCGTTTGCGCTTTGGTAATGTTACCACAACCCCCGCCATCCGACTCACGTTTACAGCCCCACTCGACCGTCCTTCGGCCATGACCGTCATTCGGTTGCGGCCCACGGCTTCCAGTCAGCCGCTGGCAGTGTCCTACGCATTCGGGGGCAACGATACCACCGTCACCATCACCCCCCAGAGTCCGCTGTTGGCCCTCACCAGCTACACCGTCGAGGTGCAGCCAACGCTGCTATCGGCACGGGGAACGGCCCTCAACACCACTCTTACGGCCAGTCTCATAACGGCCATCGATTCCACCGATAAGTTTCCGCGCATCACCGACGATGCCCTGCTCGACCTCGTGCAACGGCAAACGTTTCGGTATTTCTGGGAGTTTGGCCACCCTGTTTCGGGCATGGCCCGCGAACGCAATTCGTCCGGCGATGTTGTCACGACGGGCGGAACGGGTTTCGGTGTTATGGCCATTCTGGTGGCGGTCGAGCGCAAATTCATTACCCGGCAGGAGGGGTTAACCCGGCTGCAAACCATCGTCGGCTTTTTACAAACCAAAGCCAAAAGCTACCGCGGTGCCTATCCACACTGGCTCAACGGAGCTACGGGCGAGACCATCCCGTTCAGTGACAAAGACAACGGAGCTGACCTGGTCGAAACGGCGTACCTGATGCAGGGTTTGCTGGCGGCCCGGCAGTATTTCAGCAGCACCAGCGGCTCCGATGAAACGGCCCTCCGCCAAACGGTCAACGGTCTCTGGGACAAGGTAGAGTGGTCGTGGTTTACCAAAAGTGGCACCGAAAACGTGCTGTACTGGCACTGGTCGCCCACGGATGCCTGGGCCATTAACCTGCCCATTCGCGGCTGGAACGAAGCCCTGATTACCTACGCCCTGACGGCTTCGTCAAACACCTTCCCGATCACAAAAGCCGTTTACGACAATGGCTGGGCGAAAAACGGGCGGTCAGTCAATGGCAACACCTACTATTCGGTGAAACTCCCACTGGGTCCGGCCCTCGGCGGGCCGCTGTTTTTTGCGCACTATTCATTCCTCGGCATCGACCCGCGCGGCCTGAAAGATGCTTACGCGGCCTACGACGAACAGACCACCGCCCATGCCCAGATCAATTATCGGTATTGCGTGGCCAACCCAAAGCAATTTATGGGGTACAGTGCCGATAGCTGGGGCCTGACCGCGTCCGACGAACAGAATGGCTATTCGGCCCACGAACCCAACAACGACAACGGCACCCTGTCGCCCACAGCGGCCATCGCATCAATGCCCTACACCCCCACCGAGTCGATGCGGGCGATGCGGTTTTTTTATTACAAACTCGGCGACCGCGTCTGGAAACAATACGGCTTCGTGGATGCGTTCAACCTAACCAACCTGTGGTTTGCCGATTCGTTTCTGGCCATCGATCAGGGGCCAATTATCGTCATGATCGAGAATCACCGATCCGGTCTGCTTTGGAAACTTACCATGAGTTGCCCCGAACTAAAGCGCGGTCTGAGAAGCCTCGGTTTCCAGGGGCCGGGTTTGTAGCGTTACTTTACACGGCCACCCAACACTATTTCCACTTCGGTAGATCAGAACACCTCCTTTTTCAACTTATCAATCACGGCCTGTTGGGTTTTCATAAAGTGGGTGCGTTCAACGGGGTCAGCGAGGAGGGTGTTGGGGGGGTAGAAACTGTGTTTGGCGTAACTCTCGGCATAAAGTTCAAACCGTTGGCGGGCCAGCAAATTGCCCATGCCGGGGCGTTGCCGGAAACCCCGAAGTGCGTTCAGGTCGATGTCGGCGTTGGCCACGATGCTCTCGCCATAACCAGCCTGAGCCAGCACCAAACCATTGTAATCCACTACTTTAGAGCCTCCATCCGACGAGTTAGCGGGAATGGCAATGCCAGTTAATCCTCCCGAATTTGCCGACACCACATAACTCATATTTTCGGTGGCCCGCGCTAGTTTGGCAATGTTTTTCTGGGTCAGCATGGGGCTGCCACTCTCAGAGGTCGAATGCAGCAGCACCTCGGCCCCGCGCATGGCCAAACTGCGGGCTACTTCGGGAAACAGAATCTCCTCCGAAGCAATGCAGGCCAGGTTACCAATGTTTGTTTTGGCTACCGGAAAAACGGCATCGTAGCCGTAGGCTTCGAGGTAATAGGCCCAGACATCGTGGGGTGTCGGCGCAAACATGGAGTTCAATTGCCGGTAACGAAGCAGGACATTTCCATTTGGTCCGATAATGAAACTGGTCTGAAAATAGAGGTCAGGAAAGTGCGGGTCCTGCTCATAGACATTACCCGAAAAATAAATCTGGAGCCGTTGCACCATCGCGCTGATCACTTCGTAGATCCGACCATCAATTTCCAGAGCGGCTTTGTCGCGCCATTCCACCAGGGTTTCGCTCATGGGGAAGCCCGACAAAAAATGTTCAGGTACCACCACGAGCATCGTGTCGCGACCAACATAATTGATGGAGGCAGTAATCTGACGCTCAATGCGGTCGATGGATTGCAACATGACCACTTCGCTTTCATCGCGTGAATTACAGGAGTTTACGGTCTGACAGTTAAGTTGTAGGGCAAGGGCTTTATACATGGGTAATTCATGAATGGGTTTACTGCACGCAAAATAACGCAATTGAAACAAAATCCACTGTACAGCGCATTCCATCTGTCGCAATCGCCTTACCTTCGCCTTATGAAAGTTGATGTTCTCTGCATTGCTGCCCACCCCGACGATACTGAAATGAGCGCGGGCGGCACCATTCTTTCGCTTATTGCGCAAGGCAAAACAGTGGCCGCCGTTGACCTCACGCGGGGTGAACTCGGCACCCGTGGCACCCCCGAAATCCGATTATCGGAAGCTGAGGCAGCCACCAAAATTCTGAGTCTGTCGGCCCGCGAAAACATGGGCTTTCGCGATGGTTTCTTTCGTAACGACGAAGCCCACCAACTGGCCCTGATCGAAAAAATCCGGCATTTTCAGCCTGAAATCGTGTTGACC
>JAJAYX010000721.1 GCA_026785985.1 Rudanella sp.
GACCGCCACCCCGACCACGGACGGGCGGCCCAACTGGTGGTTGAGGCCTGTTTTTATTCGGGCCTTCGAATGATCGAAACGGAACGAGACGGCCAAAAACAAGCGGCCTGGCGACCCAAATTTGTGTATCATTTCATCCAGGACCGGTGGCTGAAACCGTCTTTTGTGGTGGATATTTCGGCGCATTGGGAAGGTAAATTAGCGTCGATCCAGGCCTACCGGAGCCAGTTTTTCGACCCCAACAGCACGGAGCCGGCCAGTTATATTTCGGGGCAGGAGTTTATGGGTTTTCTGAGGGCGCGGGCCGAAGAATGCGGCCACATGATTAGCGTGAAATACGGAGAAGGGTTCATTAGCCCGCGTATGTTGGGCGTTCAGGATATTTTCGGATTGGTGTGATTAGTCGTTGGTTTTTCCCGGTGGCAACGGTTGGCGTGATCGTTGCCCCGCTACTGGGACGCTGGTTCGGCGAATCGTTTTTTTTGTGTGAACTATTGAGCCATTTCCCGGTGCAATATGCCGGGGTAGCGGGCCTATTAGTGGCTTTCTGGCTGGGCAAAAGCCGCTGCGGAATGGCATCAGTGGCCCTTCTGGGGCTTCTGCTGAACGTATCTTTATGCGTCGGCCCGTTTCTGGCAACCCCGCCCCCTGCTCTCAACCGGCCACCCGACCTGCGGGTTTTCCAGGCCAACGTCCTCTATACCCGCACCGACTATCGACCCATTATCGACACCATCCGGCAGCTCAAACCCGACTTTTTTGTATTACAGGAGATGACACCCGATGGCTACCGGGCCATGTCGGCCCTCAAAAACGAGTATCCCTATCAGGACAGCATTTGGGCTAAAGGGCCGTGTTTCATTGTCGTGGGCAGCCGAACCCCATTCACCACCGACTCCACCGCCGAACAGTCACACGAGGTTTTGTTACTGACCAGCATGGTTCGGGGGCAACCCATGTCGCTGTTGTCAGTACATACCCGAACCCCTCTTTTGCCCTCGTGGTTTGCCCAGCGCAACCGACAACTGGCGTTCGTGGCCAGCCAACTTTCCCGAATCGAGCGACCAGCCGTATTGATTGGCGATTTCAATACGAGTATTTTCTCCCCCGTTTTCAAACGTGAATTTCTCGACCGTCAGCACACCGACCTGTCCATTGATGCCTGCCGCACCAATTTCGGATGGAAACCCACATGGCCCACTTTTTTGCCCTTGCTCTACATCCCCATCGACCATGCTTTTGTGAATACGGGTTATAAAACAGCCAATTTTCGCACCCTATCCACCCCCGGTTCCGACCACCGGGCCATTTGCGTAGATTTAATCTATCGCTAACACGTCCTACCATGCAGCTATTTTTTACCGCTCTGATGTTTTATACCCGCTTGCCGGTGCCAAAAGGCATTGACCATTCGGACGATTTATTGAATCGTTCTACCATTTTTTTTCCGCTTATTGGCTGGATTGTCGGAACTATCGGCGTGGGCGTTTATTGGCTTGGCACATTTCTGTTCCCGCCCGAACTGGCCGTTTTGTTCAGTATGATTGCGACCATCTGGGTCACAGGGGCCTTTCACGAAGACGGGTTTGCCGATGTGTGCGACGGCTTCGGTGGGGGTTGGTCGGCGGAACAGATTCTGACCATCATGAAAGACAGTCGCTTAGGAACCTACGGAGCCGTGGGGATTGGCTTACTGCTGACAGTCAAGTATTTCGCGCTTAAAAACCTGTTCGGTGTGGAGACTTTTGGGGTGGCCATGGTTCTCAAATATATCTCGGCACACAGCCTGAGCCGGTTGGTAGCCACGTCGATGATGCGCCAACTGCCCTATGCCCGTTTAGACGAAACCAGCAAAGTGAAACCTGTGGCCAAAGGCATCACCCCAAGTCAGTTTGCCATTGCGGCCGGGTTTGGCTTGCTGCCGCTCGCGATTCTCTCGCTCTACACCGGCCTTTGGATTTATTTAACTTTCCTGATTCCGCTTTGGTTAGTTCAATGGCGGCTGGCCGGCTTTTTCCGCAAATGGATTGGCGGCTACACCGGCGACTGCCTCGGTGCCACCCAACAACTCACCGAAGTGATTGTGTATCTGTCGTTTGTATCGTTGTTGTGGATTTCAATATAAATGGATATTTACCTCATTCGCCATACCGAAGTTGCCGTAGGCCGAAGCGTTAGTTACGGCCAAACCGATGTGGAACTGGCTACCAACTATGTGGAACAGCGCGACCGGATTCTGACGCACCTCCCCACCGAAACTAACCCGTCGGGCCGTCCCTCCTATTTGTTCAGCAGCCCGCTGAACAGGTGTCGGTTGCTGGCCAACGATTTGGCTACCTCGGCGGAAATTGACCTGAAATCAGTGCAGTTCGACGACCGGATCAAGGAACTCAACTTCGGCGATTGGGAAATGACCCCATGGGCCGATATTCCCCGCTCGACTCTCGACCCCTGGATGAACGATTTTGTGAACGTTGGCCCGCCCAACGGCGAAAGCTTTCTGGATTTATTTAACCGGGTAGGGGCATTTTGGGAGGAGAATATCATTTCGTTGGCAACCAAAAATGCCGGGTCCGTCTATATCATTACGCACGGCGGAGTGATTCGGGCTTTGCTGTGTCTGTTTCTGGATTTATCTTTGCAAAACGCTTACCGTGTTCACCTCGACTACGGTTCGCTCACCAAACTAACAACCGACGGGCAACACTATACGATTCAGTATGTGAACCGTTAAATAAATATGAACACTTTGAGCATCCGCCTGACCACCCTGTTGTCTATTGTTCTGGCTACGGCCTTGTTTCGTTTAGTGCCTCATTGGCCCAACTTCACGCCGGTAGCGGCTTTGGCCCTGTTTGGTGCGGCTACATTTGAGAAAAAGTGGCTGGGGTTAGTAGCACCGTTTGCCGCCATGCTTCTGAGCGATGTCATTATTGGCTTTCACAGCAGCATGGGTGCCGTTTATTTCAGTTTCGGCCTTACCTGGCTGATTGGCGCGCTTGCTTTGCGTCGGCCAAACGTGGTAAACGTAATGGCTGCATCGGTTGCCTCATCCCTATTATTCTTCCTGATTACCAACTTCGCCGTTTGGTTTGGCAGTTCCGGTTCGGCGATCCAATACTATCCGCAAACCGGGGCAGGTTTAATGGCTTGCTACGCGGCAGGTCTGGCTTTCTACAACGGTCAATCGTTTTTCCTGAACGGCCTAATGGGCGATTTCTTCTTCAGCGGTTTGCTTTTCGGTAGTTATTACCTGCTTCAACAACGTTTCTCCGTGCTGCGGCCCGCTTAAAAATGAAGCCTAAACTCGCCCGCGAGTCCCACACCATTATGACCGAGATGGTGTTGCCCAACGACACCAACACGCTCAACAACCTGATGGGGGGCCGCCTGCTCCACTTCATGGATATTGCCGCTGCCATTGCGGCTCAAAAACACTCCAACCGCATTGTCGTTACGGCCTCGGTCGATAATGTTTCGTTTTCGGAACCGATCCGTCTTGGCAACATCGTGACCATGAAAGCCCAGGTAACGCGGGCGTTCAGTTCGTCGATGGAGGTGTTTATCGAGGTTTGGGCCGAAGATATTCCGGCGGGTATCCGGGTCAGCACCAACAGTGCCTACTACACCTTTGTGGCCGTTGACCAAAGCGGCCGCCCCATCGAAGTGGGCCCCGTAATTGCCGAAACCGACGACGAAAAAGAACGCTACGACAGTGCCCTCCGTCGGCGGCAGTTGCGGCTGGTGTTGGCCGGACGCATGAAACCCCAGGAAGCCACCGAGTTGCGGGCGTTGCTGCTGGGGGAAGGGATGTAGAGAATCTAAATTGCCTGCTTTTTTTATCTTTGCCAGTATTCCTGAACATACAAATGGCAAAGAAGCATGCCCCTTACAAACCACTCAAAAAAGGGACGACACAACCGGCTCAGCAGCCGCCTGTGTCGTTGAAACCCGATATGGGGCCGGGATCGTTTATTGTAATCAACATACTGATTCATAGCCTGAACACGATTTTGATGTGCTGGCTGGCGAATCGGTTGAGTAGACTTGTTTTGTTTTGATTATCAATTAGTTGAC
>JAJAYX010000722.1 GCA_026785985.1 Rudanella sp.
GCCTTTGCCAAGCGGCCTGTTAGTGGTTCAAACTTCGGATTTGCCGTGTCGTTTAAAGCACAGGACTCATTTACGTGGGAGGGCTTCGGTCAGCCAACCGAAGTTGGTGTACCGCTCTATGGCAACACCGTTGTACCCGCCATCAGAAACATCGATGCGCAGGTAAACTATAAGGTTTCGACCATCAAGTCGATTGTGAAAGTTGGCGCAACCAACCTGTTTGGCAAGCCCTACATTCAGGCATTTGGTAGCCCGGCCGTTGGTACTACGTATTACCTGAGCCTCACGTTTGATGAGTTGTTGAACTAAGTTTTCAGAATCGGTCAGAACCAGGATTTCCAGGAATCTAAGGATTAAACCGGATGTTTTGTTGGTGCGCCAGCCATCCTGTTTAATCCTTAGATTCCTGGAAATCCTGGTTCTGACATTTTCTACCACACAATAAACCCATGCCGAACGTGTCCTATCTTTTCGTAATTTTGGAATCAATCCGCCCAGAACTAACGAGGAGAGCGCATGAAACACGGATTACTTTTCTGTATACTTACTGGATTTGCCTGCCTGCTGACAACCGCTGTCCGGGCCGACCATATTATCGGAGGTGATATTGTTCTACAGTCATCAGGATCAGCCGAAAACTACCGGTTGGCCGTGCATTTATTTGTTGACCGGACTCACCCATCATCCGCCCAACCCGACCCGTTTCTGGCTTGCCACATCTACCGCACCCGCGACAATGTGCGGATGAATACCACAAATACCTTTCTGTCCGACACCAAAAACCTGTACGAAAGTGGCAACATTTGTGCGAGCCAGGTGAAGCTGCAACTGTCGATGTGGACGTATGACCGGGCCGTGAATTTGCCAGCAGCCGCCTACAACGATCCGGGTGGTTATTACGTCATTTTTCAGCGGTGCTGCCGCAATGCATCCGTAACCAATGTACTTAATCCAGCCCGTACAGGATCGGCGTTTCGGCTCGATTTCAAAGTGCCTGCCACCCCAAACTCTTCGCCGGAGTTTGTACTGCCCGAAGCCCGCTACGTGTGCATCAATGATCCGTTTACGATGAATTTTTCGGCGAAAGATACCGATGGCGATAAACTCCGCTACGAATTGATAGACCCCTTGAGAGGCTATACCACTGATCAGTCTCCCGTTGATTATGTGGGTAATTCGCGGGCATCGTACCCAGCTATTCAATGGGTTGCCGGTACATCGGCCCTCAATCCTATTCCGGGTCTGCAACCCTTAAAGATCGATGCCAACGCCGGCAGACTGACGGTAACGGCGCAACAGGTGGGGTTGTATGTATTTTCGGTGATGGTGACCGAAACGCGCAACGGGGTGGATATTGGGCAGATTCGGCGCGAATATCAGTTGCCGGTTGTCGACTGCAAAAAAAATACCACCACACCTCCCCCCATCACCTACAACGGTAAAAGCACCACGGCTGTTGAGCGGTGCGACGACTCGCCCGTGACTATTTCAACACCGGCCGCGACAGGTTTTTTGTTTCAGTGGCAACTCAATGGGGCCGATATCGCCGGGGCCACCAGCCATACGCTAGCGGTAAAAAGCGAAGGTGTTTACACCGTCAGAAAGATGTTTCAATATAATTGCGGAACAGAGACCGTCTCGGAGAAAATCAGGGTTTTGCCCCCTGTTCCTCCCCTCGCCGACATTCTGGCCGACCGCAACCCGCCCCAGCTTATCTTCGATGGCGACGAAATTTTGCTCACTTCAGCTCCTCAGCCCGACACCTACCGGGTTCGCTGGTCAGTAAACGGGGCCACCTCTGGCAACAATAGCACAAGTTTACTTGCCGGACAGGAAGGAACCTATAAACTTCGGATTAGCACCTCCGACGACCGGTGCCCCAGCGAGGACACCATCCGAATTACGCGATTTGTTAAATTGTTTATGCCCACGGCCTTCACGCCCAACGGCGATGGCATTAACGACACCTGGGAGGTTCGGAACCTGAGCAGCCTGGCCGAGGCTGAGGTGTTCGTATTCAACCGCAGTGGCGCGCTGATCTATTACGCCGACAAAAACGGAAAACCCTGGGATGGCACCTATGAAAACCAGAAAGTGCAGTCGGGAATGTATCGGTATCTGATCCGAACGCCCGGCCGACAGCCTATGGAAGGAGCCTTACAGGTGATATATTAAGGATTTTAAACCTTCTCCCCAAAAGCCAGATCACCCGCATCACCCAAACCGGGGACAATATAAAAATGCTCGTTCAGGTGATCGTCGATGGCTCCCAGCCAGAGGTGGCACTGGGGCAGTTGTTGCTGCACATGGGCAATACCTTCGGGGCTGGCAATAACGGCGGCAATGTGGGTTTTAGCCGGAATTCCGTAGCGAAGCAAGGCATGATATACTTTTTCGAGCGAACGGCCTGTGGCCAGCATCGGGTCGGTCAGAATGAGTGTGCGACCGGCGAGGTCGGGGCTGGAGATATAATCCATCGCAACCTCGAAATCGTAGGTCTCGTCCTCATTTTCGTCGATGCCCAGCACATAGCCCCGATAGGCCCCGGCAAAGGCCGTATCTGCCTGATCGAAATAGTTCATAAAACCGGCATGAAACGGTAATCCGGCCCGCATAATAGTCGCAATAACAGGCTGTTGAAGCAATATGGGCGCATTAGCCTTACCGAGGGGCGTTTGCACACTCGTATTTTGATAAGGCAGTGATTTAGAAATTTCGTAGGCCATCAGTTCGCCAACCCGCTCCAGGTTTCGCCGGAAGCGCATCCGATCTTTCTGAACGTTCACATCGCGAAGTTCGGCGATGTATTGACTGGCAATGGAGTTGAAATCGGAGAAGACGAACATAACAAGATGGCGTTTTGAATTGCAAGTTTACGGTAAAATCAAGTACGAATTTCGGGCGGATTGACTTACTTTGCCAACACAACGTATCTGAATGTGGGCGGCTTCGTCAGAAGTTGGACAATGATTATTTATGAAACACGCGCTGTACGCATTTCTTTTTAGCGTTTTATGGTCGGTTGCTGTACATGGGCAAAGCCCCTATCTTCCTTATAATGCTGATTATCATCACCTGATAGATCGAATAGAGATTCGGCAGGGGCGGTGGGCCGAGGGTTTTCATAGTTCCATGAAACCGTATAACCGGCAAGGTGTCATTCAGCTCACTGATAGCGTGATAACCAACAGGGATTATTATCTGTCGAGCACCGACCGATTCAATTTAGCCTACCTTCGTAACGACAGTTGGGAGTGGGTTAACCAGAAAACGGATACCCTGTTGACGGCCGGCATTATCCGGCATATGGACTATGCCAGTTCACCGGGCGATAGCCGACGACCTTTTCTGACTCATTTTTACAAGAAAAAGGCCGACCTGTACAGTCTTCAAACCCCCGACTTTGATCTGCACGTAAACCCGGTTATCAACCTGAGTTTCGATTTTGACCGAAGCGACTCCCAGCGCACCCGAACCTATGCCAATACGCGAGGGCTTGAAGTGCGCGGAACCATCGGCAAAAAACTTGGTTTTTATGCTTATTTTGCTGATAATCAAGTATTTTATCCAAAGTATGTCCGGGAGTATGCTACCCTTTATGGTAAACCTGATGCTGTCGACAATAACGGGTTTGCGCCTGGAGAGGGCTTCACCAAACGATATCCGGCAAGTGGGGGTATCGGCTCCGATTTCATTTCTGCGCGGGGGAGCTTTAATTTTAACGTCCTCAAAATCATCAATGTACAGTTTGGGCATGACCGTAATTTCATTGGTAACGGATTTCGATCCATGTTTCTGTCAGACAATACCTCGCCTTACTTGTTTTTGAAACTGACCACCCGGCTTGGCAAAAATATTCAGTATACAAACCTCTTCGCCGAACTTCAAAACGTAGAGAAAGCCAACGGCAGTGAGTTAATTCCGAACAAATATGCCACCATGCACCACCTGAGCGTGAACATCGGCGAACACGTGAATCTGGGTATTTTTGAGTCGATTATTTTCAGTCGCGACCGGCTCGAAATTGGCTACCTGAACCCCCTGATTCTGTATCGTTTTGTGGAGTCGTATCGGGGCAGTGCCGACAATAGTTTTGCGGGGATTGATGCCAAAGTGAATTTCTTAGGACACTTTATGGGATATGGGCAATTTCTGCTCGATGAGTTCATTTTGAGTAATTTAGTGTCGGGTCGTGGTTCCTGGACTAATAAGTTTGCCGCTCAGGTGGGCTTAAAATACATTGATGCCTTCGATGTGGCTAACCTGGATCTGCAAGGGGAAATAAACGTTGCCCGGCCCTATACCTATGCGCACATAAGCGGTGCAACCAACTACACGCATTATAATCAACCGTTGGCGCACCCATTGGGAGCAAACTTTGTGGAGGGTGTTGGCATTGCCCGGTATCAGCGCGATAAGCTCTCGCTGACCGGCATTTTCCGGGTGGCCAAATATGGGGCCGACCCCGATGGCCGCAACTACGGCAGCAACATTACCAAAGATTATAACTCGAAATTTCGCGACGAAGGCAATTTCATCGGGCAGGGCCGCACCACCATCACCACGTTTGTGGATGGCCGGGCTTCGTATATGCTCCGACACAATCTATTCGTTGAGGGTCGGTATGTGTACCGGCTGCAATCGAGTCAGTTTAAGCCGTTGGAATATACCAATAACTTCGCCACCATCGGGATCAGGTGGAATTATGCGTATCGGAATTTAATTTTTTAAGCCCTTATGCTTGACATTATCAAACAGGAACTCGCTGAGGCACAGGCCGTGTTGGATGCGTTCATCAACAGTCCCCTTCATTTACAGCAGATTGAACTGGCCGCCCGGCTCATGGCCGATGCACTGAAAGACGGGAAGAAAATTATCTCGTGCGGCAATGGTGGCTCCCACTGCGATGCCATGCACTTCGCCGAGGAACTGTCGGGCCGATACCGCGAAAACCGCCCGGCAATGGCGGCTATTGCCATTTCAGATTCGAGTCATATCACCTGTGTGGGTAATGATTATGGTTACGATTTTGTGTTCTCACGCTTCATCGAAGGGCTTGGTCAGGCGGGCGATGTGCTGATGGGAATTAGCACGAGCGGCAACTCCGGCAATGTGATTCGGGCGGTCGAAGCAGCCCGCGCCAAAGGAATGCGGGTGGTGTTGCTAACGGGGAAAGACGGGGGGAAACTCGCCGGACAAGCCGACGTGGAGATTCGGGTGTCCCATTTTGGCTATGCCGACCGGATTCAGGAAATTCACATCAAAGTGATTCACCTGTTCATTCTGCTGATTGAAAAGCTGATGGCGTAGTGGCTATAATCTCTATTCTCTGCCCGCCAATCGCTCTCCCAACTCCCGCCCTTTTCGAATGCAATCGGATAGCGAAACGCCCCCGTACCAGTTGGCGCATACGAACAAATTGTTTGGTTCGAGGCTGGCAATCAGGGGCTTGGTGGTGGATAGATGTGCGTCGTATTGGGGGATGGCCCGCTCCCATCGGGTAAGTTTGCGCCAGACCGGAGCCAGTGCGCTGATGCCGAAACTCGCAGCTAACTCGGCATGAACGCGGCCCAAAATTACGTCATCGGATTGTTGGGCGTTGTTGGGTTGGTCGGGGCGTTCGCCCTGTTTGCCGCCTACGAAGGTGGTGAAAAGAACTTCATCAGCGGGGCAGCGTGTCTCAAATGTCGAACTACTCCAGATGTGGCCCGCGCAAAAACGGCTTTCTTTGGCCGGATTCAGGCCCCCAAACCCGTTGAGCGCGTGTTTTACATCGGCACGTTTGTAGGCCGAATGCACGGCGGTCATGGGTGGGTACTCAATTTTCCGGATGGCCCCGGCCACGGTTGGGTAAGCCGATTGTAGAAGCCGGGCGGCTGGTTCGGTGGCGGTGGCCAGTACCAGCGTATCAAAAACCGATGGCCCGGCGGAGGTTGTTAGCTGCCATTGGCCGGTGGGCAACCGCTCAAAAGCCGTGACTGGCGTGTTGAGCGAGAGATGCGTGAGTTTGGTCTTCAACATACGGGGCAACGTCTGCATCCCCTCCCGAAAACTGAATGACTGTCTGCGTTCGCCCGACTGATTTTTGATCAATCCGCGCAACACCGACCCGTAGTCACGTTCGTATTGAAGCAAAATCGGGAAGGTTTCGGAGACCAGAAGCTGCTCCGGGTCGCCTGCGTAGATACCCGCCACAAACGGCCCCAGTGCATAATCCACAATCTCATCGGAGAAGCGACGGCGGAAAAACTGCGCCAGTGTCTCGCCCGGTGGGGAGATAGTGCGGTTGCTGCACTCCCTGAACATAAGTTCGTAGAAAACGGCCCACTTGGTTCGCCAGCTAAAATAGCTCCCGAACACCAGCGAGGGTGGCCCCGACGGCAAGACCCGGTACTGCCCATCCCGGAAAATATACCGCACTTTGCTCACGGGTTTGGCAAACTCAAGGTCATCGGTCAGGCCCAAATTATCCAGCCAATCCAGCAATTTCTGGTCACCGAGCAGGGAGTTTGGCCCCAACTCGCGGAGGTATGGCCCCGTGCGTTCCGACTGAATATACCCCCCAACCTGCCCCGATGCCTCGAAAAGTTGGTAATCAACACCCACTTGTTGTAGTTCCCAAGCCAGCGTAAGGCCTGAAATACCCGCTCCGATAATACCAACGCTCATTTTCTGCGACGTAAAAAGGCCCGTGTCGATGAAGTGGCTGATGCCGATGAACCCGACGTTGCCGACCTGGACATTACTTTCATGGCGGCTCCCAAATTGGTGGTTGCCAACACCGATGTGGCCGAACCCGACAAAGCCGAGCCTGTTGTGGCCGAGGTCGAACTCGGATTGGCTATTTTCCCCAATGTCCCCGTCACCTCTTTATAGATGGCCTCAAGTTTGTCAGGGTGCGAGGAGTAATAAATATAACTCAACCGGTAGGACGATGTGTCGACCTCGAATTTCTTCAGAATACGGTTGTAGAGCCGGTCAAACATCAATTTTGTCGAGTCGGACGAACTGAGCGCGTAGCGGCCCACCTGCGACTCGGCCATGTGGATTTCGGTCAGAATATTGGCCATTCTATCGGCTGGAATCAGGTCGTCGGGCTTGCTGCTGCCATCATCTCCGGCGCAACCGGTAAGCATCAGCATCAGCATTAGGGCAACAAATAGGTGGTATTGACGCATTTGAGTGTTAGCTTTAGACCTGCAAGGTCTGCCAGACCTCACAAGTTTGCAAGAGTACTGCCCTTTAATAACAAACCTTAACAGTTAAGGGTGCCTACATGGATGAATTTCTAACCCGGCTTCGGCATATCGAAATCCGAATCCGCAAAGCTGTTAACAGTCAGATGCGGGGCAGTTTTCGCTCGGTTTTCAAAGGAACCGGGCTTGAATTTGCCGATTTGCGGACTTACCAATACGGCGACGATGTGCGGGCTATCGACTGGAACGTGTCGTCGAAGGGGCACGGAACGTTTGTGAAAGTGTTTCGGGAGGAAAAGGATCAGACCGTTTTTTTCCTGGTCGATGTAAGCGCGTCGCAGCGGGTTGGCCCTGCCGAACGCACCAAACTCGACGTAACCAAAGAGGTGTGTGGGGTGTTGGCGATGTCGGCCATTCGCGAAGCCAGCCACGTTGGGTTGTATTGTTTCTCGGATCAGAAAGAGCAGTATTTCAAGCCCGCCAACAGCTTCAAAAGTGGGTATCAGTTGATTATGAGCCTATTTAAGTTGCAGCCCCAATCGACACAAACAAACTTGTCCGACGCGCTGCTGTTCACGCTCAACGTGCTCAAACGCCGGAGTGTAGTGATTTTGTTGTCCGATTTCATCGACGAAAACTACGATCACAGTCTCAAAGCCCTGGCTCGCAAACACGACCTGGTGGTGATTCATTTCTACGACCAGCGCGAAGTGAACTTGCCGCCTTTGGGCATAATTCCCGTTTTTGATGCCGAAACGGGCCGCACCAACTGGGTCAACACCTCCTCGCGGGCTTTCCGCGACCAACTCCAAAACACCTTCAACGACAACCGCGTCCGGCTCGAAAGGCTCTGTAAGCAGTATCGCGCGAACTATCTGGCACTGGATACTAAAGACGATTACGTACCGAAATTAGTGGAGTTGTTTCGGGTGAAGCGTAAGTGATCAATCGCCTTTTCTCACTGCCCCAGTTGAAGCCGGCCTCCGGTAGTATAAATTAATTTACTGGCCGGATCGAAAATCAGGATGCCGCTCAGAGCCAGAAAACTGGCCGGAATCGTGACCAAATGCTTCAGCCGAACCCGCTCGTTCAACTGGGGCAGCCGCTCCACCGACCACACATTGGGATCGTTCCAGGTGCCGTTTTTGAGGGTAAAAATTTCCGGCATTTCCTGCAATTCGTAGGCTCCCATATCGATGCGGCCGGCCGGCGTTCCGCCATTGGCAAAAAAGCGGGGATTTCCGGTGAGGTCGGTGTTGCCCACAGTAGCCGAGGTCGTGGCCGGATCGCCCGCGTTCACCGCCGGGGAGCCATTTCGGAGTTGAACGCTGGTAGCCGACACAAACGGCGAGAGGGTTGCTGTGAGGTTGCCGGGGCCACTGCTGTAGCCCGTCACCGCAGCGTCGAAAAAACTATAGCTGGCCGAGACACCGCCCGCCATATTGTTGACAAACGTATTGGCTCCTCCATTGCCGAAAAATAGGCAATTGGTTAACTGGGGACTGCTGGTTCCTGCCCCCATGCCATTGTTGTATAGACCACCCCCATTCGCGGCTGAGTTACTTTGAAACGAGCAATTGGTGAGTTGAGGGTTACTCACACCCGCATTGCTGCCATCGTTATACATGGCCCCACCATTACCCGCTATATTACCCTGAAACCCACAGTTGATCAACTGTGGCGTACTGCTACCTGCTCCGCCAAAATTATACACGGCCCCACCCGAACCCGTTGGCGCAGCGTTATTAAGAAATACACAGTTAGTGAATCGGGAGTCGTTGGTACCCCCACTACCCCCGTCATTAATGGCGGCCCCGCCGAAGCTGGTGGCCGTGTTGTTCAGGAAAACACAGTTGACAACTTGAGCATTGCTGTTGCCGCCGCGGGGGCCTGTGTTATTTGGGCCGGCGCGCGCCGGAGCGGGGGGGGTATTAA
>JAJAYX010000723.1 GCA_026785985.1 Rudanella sp.
CGACAAAGCCGAACAAAGCGATATTTCCGATAAAGAACTGAATCGGCTGCTGAATGAAAACAAGTTAGGATAATTAATCCCCTGCCCCCCTCAAACCAGCCCCTCCCGCAGGGCTTTCGCTACGGCTTCGGTCATAGAGACCACGTGGAGTTTTTCGTAGATGTGCTTCATGTAGGTACGCACTGTCTCGTAACTGATATTCATCCGGTCCGCAATCATCTTGTAGCTGAGGCCCTCGACCAGATACCGCAGCGTTTCGTGTTCGCGGGCGGTCAGCGTGTAGTCAGGTCTTGTGGTTTTGAGTGGTGGCAATTGCTGGAAAAATCGCACTGCTTTGCGGGCAATGCTGGGCGAGAGGGGTGCCCCGCCCGCGTGTGCATCTTCAATGGCGGCAATCAGCCGGTCGGGGGTAGTATTTTTCAGCACGTAGCCAACGGCTCCGGCGCAGAGCGCACGGAATATTTTGTCTTCTTCATCAAACACCGTCAGTATCACCACATTCACGTCGGGCAGGGCTGCGTGGATGGCGCGGGTAGCGTCAATGCCGTCGAGGCCCGGCATTTCAATATCCATCAGAATCAGGTCGGGCCGCAGGCTGGCGAGTTGCCGTTCCCACTGTAGCGGGTTAGGGAAAGCCCCGACCAGTTCCAGGCCGGGTATGCCACTCAGTAACACCGACAGAGCATCGCGGATGGCCGGGTTATCTTCGTAAAGGAGAATACGCATAGTAGGCCTTTGGCGTTAGATAATCATGGCGCAAACTACGCTGATGCCGAGGTCAACGTCAATCCCCGAATGTGGGGAGGTGGCAGGAACTATTAAAAAGCTGCCTGATAGGTTATTTCAAGGGTGGTGTTGGTTACCTTCCCTGCTTTCACGATCAGCGGGTTGATTCGTCCATCAATATCAAACAGATTTCCGTAAAGCCCCTTCGGTTCGCGGGTCATCACAGAATACGTACCCGGCGGCAGGTGATACACACAAAACTTACCCTGCTTATCCGATTTGACCGTTTTGACGGGTTTGATCCCCGGTACGTCGATGATAAACCCTTCGTCAGTTGCCTTGACCTGTTCCATCGTTAGCACCGGGTAAACAACCACCTCACGTACAACAGGTTGCCCTTTTGGCATAGGTTTGTCAGGGCCAGGCATATGGTTGCCTTTCTTTTCCAGTACCGTTCCGCAAATGCCCTGATTGGCCATTGGTTTGTGTTTACGGGGTCGAGGTTTTTGGGCCAATGCTGTTGTGCCGACAAGCAAGACAACAAAGAGCCAAATCAGATTACGCATAATGTTCATTAATAAAGGCCAGAAATTCCTCAGCCATCCTGATTAGTTGCTTAATCTCTTCCAGTGGAAACTCGCCATCCACATCATAATCAGCTATTTGCCGATGGTCGAACAGGGTGGCAAACGAGTCTTTAAATTATTCCGGTATCTCACCGGTCTTTATGCAGTGAAGCGAGAACATTTCCCGTGAAGCCGAATGCCTTTTTGTGACAATGTTTTTCTCGGCAAGGAGTCCACGCACGAGCCAGAAAAAGCAATAGTAGCTTGAGGTAATAGCCCCATTAGGAAACTCGGTAGCTGCTACTGTTTTGGCGTTCGCCAGATACCCTTCTGCTTTCCTGATGCACTGACTTAGGTCTTCGCTCATAAACTGGTTTACCGTCTTTTTTAACTTCTCGATAGAAAAGACGGTTTGACGTAAGAAACTGACTTTGAGAGGCTACGAATGCCGAGATATGTATAAAATGTTCAAGGTAATAGGCATTTCGGTCTGCTGCTGTGGTCGCTACTTCGTTGAATGCTGAAACGTTTTCGTCATCCAGTAGCACCAGATAATCTACGTCCGACCCGTCGTGAAAATCACCCCTGGCGTAGGAACCATACAGAATAATTTTAGCCAGCCGGTCGCCGTAATGACGGAGCATAATGTCCGTCACCTCCCGATTCAGTGCCTCTAAGTCTGTTACAATGGCCATTACGTTGGCTTTTATTTGTCAAATTACAAGCCCAGTTCACGCTTAACTTCATCAAGTGTGTGCCACGATGTCGTCTCGCTTTTTATGTTGATCGCGTGTATGTAATCCAAAAAGTCTTCCAGACTATCAAAGGAAGCTAAACTTTCCTGTAGAGCTTCATATTCACGATAGTCAATCACGGCAAATTTAGGCTTGCCTTCTGATTCGATGATTTGTGCCTTTAAAGTCATTAGTGCCAATCACTTCTTAAAAAACGAATCGACAAACTCCATCTTGTTGAACGTCTGCAAATCGTCGATGCGCTCACCAACGCCAATGTATTTCACCGGAATTCGGAACTGATCCGATATGCCAATCACCACGCCCCCTTTGGCCGTGCCATCGAGTTTGGTGATGGCCAAAGCAGTGACTTCGGTCGCTTTCGTGAACTCCGTGGCTTGAATAAATGCATTTTGCCCCGTCGATCCATCAAGCACCAACAGCACCTCATGAGGGGCCTCAGGCAGGAATTTCTGCACCACGCGCTTAATTTTGGTCAACTCGTTCATCAGGTTCACTTTGGTGTGGAGCCGCCCCGCCGTGTCGATAATCACCACGTCGGCCTGCATTTCCACGGCTTTTTTAACCGCATCGAAAGCCACCGCCGAGGGGTCGGTGTTCATGCCGTGGTCAATCACTGGAACCCCCACGCGACTGCCCCATAGTTTGAGTTGCTCAACGGCAGCAGCCCGGAAGGTATCGCCCGCTCCCAAAATAACTTTATAGCCCTTTTTATGGAACTGAGCAGCCAACTTGCCGATGGTGGTAGTTTTACCCACCCCGTTCACGCCCACCACCATAATCACGTAAGGTCGCTTGTCGGCGGGCAGCGAGAAATCGTCGCGGTCGGCGGTGTCGGTGGGCGATTTGATTTCGGAGAGCAGCCCGGCAATTTCCTCGCGCAAGATGCGGTCGAGTTCCTCGGTGCCGAGGAATTTATCGCGGGCCACGCGTGCTTCGATACGCCGGATAATCTTGACGGTAGTTTCAACACCCACGTCTGAGGTAATCAAAACCTCTTCCAGTTCGTCGAGAACTTCCTCATCTACAGTCGATTTGCCGACCACAGCTCGACCGAGTTTGGAGAAGAAACTGTCTTTTGTTTTCTCAAGCCCCTTATCGAGCGTTTCCTTTTTTTCCTTCGAGAAGAGTCCGAATAAAGCCATTTTTTTAGTAGTTAGTGGCTGGTGTTTGGTAGCTGATGACTGGCTAGCTGACGCATCAGCAAGTGCGCCAATCAGCAACTAACCACTAACTACCGGTCACCCGTTTCTCAACAAAGCTAAAACAAAAAAAGTCCCTCGTCGGGACTTTCGTGTGTACTCGGATGGCCGATCACTAAAAGGTAATTAACCTTTCAGTGCGTTCTGCACCTCGTCCACCGGGACCATTTCTTCCTTAAATGTGTAAGCACCTGTTTTAGGCGACTTCACAGCGCGGATAATCTTGGCAAATGCTTTGCCGTTATCCTTCGTTTTCAGGGTTGCAACTACCTTCTTTGCCATGTTTTTGGTTGTTAGTAGCCGGTAGCTGGTGGCTGGTTTTTACCGAAAACTAACCACTACCCACTAACGGCCAGCCACTCACTTAATTTCTTTATGAAGCGTTACACGCTTGAGGAACGGGTTGTACTTCTTACGCTCGATGCGGCTCGGCGTGTTTTTGCGGTTTTTGGTCGTAATGTACCGCGACATGCCCGGAGTGCCCGAAGTTTTCTGCTCAGTGCATTCCAAAATTACCTGGATTCTATTGCCTTTCTTAGCCATCGCTATGATCTATTTTCTCAACAAGAGCGCAAAGGTAATAAATACTTCTGTATCTGCAAGGTGCAGTGTTAAACTTAAAAATAAACGCAATCTGTAGTTTCTATATATGGAAACTTTTGTTACCTTTACAACTCACTTAAACAAGTAAGCATGGAAAAGTCCACAGCAATTTTTATCTTATTAGAAACCAAAGAATATTTAGCTTCATTGGATGACCCAATCCGAAAGCAATTTAGTAAAGTGTTCGATAAAACCCAGGCTGGAACAAAGGGAGATTGGTTTAAGAAATTAAGGAATACTGATGGAATTCACGAATTTAGAGTGTCTTTTAAGAAAAACATTTACCGCATTTTTGCGTTTTGGGACACTTTAGGTGAAACAGAAACTTTAATTGTTTGCACACATGGGTTAAATAAGAAAACGCAAAAGACTCCAAAAGATGACATAAAAAAAGCAGAAAACTTGAAAAGACAATACTTTAGCTAAGATAAGTTCATAACAACGAATAGTTTCGGAAACTTAAGCACTATCGTAATAACTACCAATAAAGCATAGTATCACATTATCCGAAACTTTATGAAAAATACAATAGAACGTAATGGGTTAGTACTCACTTCCTTTGAAGATTTAAAGGATGAGTGGTACGGTCTCCAAGGAACGCCTTCACGGGATGAATACGAGTTTGAGCTTAAACTCGAACTATTGAGCGAAGCGTTAAAACAGACTCGAAAAAGCCGCCAACTAACTCAGGAAGAGCTGGGTCGGCTGGTGGGAGTAGGTAAGGCGCAAATCTCCAAACTGGAGAACAACGCCAAAAACGTGACCTTTGAAACGGTCATAAAGGTGTTCAACGCCCTGGGTGCGCGAGTGAAGTTTAACGTTGAATTAGACAATCAATTTGTGGCTTCACTTTGACCTCGCCCATGCACGAATCAAAGTTTGTGACTGTAGCCAACGCGCACCACCTGCGTTTCGTAGTAGTCGGTGCTGACGTAGCGGAAACCCGCGCCGAACACCTCCCGGCGTATGCGGAGCGTGTTGGCTACGTCGGTTGCATTCACAAACCATTCGTCTTTTCCATTTTTAACGGTCTTTTTCAGGCCCAAATCAATGGAAAAGCGCGAGTCGATACGACCTTGTGGCACTAAATCGGGGGCCAAATAAATAGCCGTGAGCTGGGCTTCGATCTGCCGGGGCAGTTTGAACAGGCTGTTCAGTTTTACGTTGCCCGAAATGAGTTGGTCGCGGTTGGCGGTGTAGGTGTTTGGTCGTGGATACAGGTTCACGACCGTGAAGGCATCAATCGTGTTCTGGTAGCCATTCATGTTCAGATTCACTGATACCCAGGGAGCTATCTGCTGCGACAGAGCCAGTTCTACGCCCGAATTTCGGCTTCGTCCGGCATTCTGAAAGATGTTGTAAATCAGCGTACTACCCGGCACAATGCTACCAATGCGGGCAATGGTTGCCTGCATTTCTTTGTGATACAGGGCCGAATAAAAATAGCCTTTGGCCCAACTCGTTTTATAGCCCAACTCAAACGAACTCGTAAACTGTGGTTTCAAACCGGGGTTGCCGACTTTAATGATTTCGGCATCGTCATATTTAGGAAAAATCCGAATATCCACCTCGTTGGGCCGGTCTACCCGCCGGTTATAGAAAAATGAAATGCGGTTGTTGTCATTGACTTTGTAGGCCAGGCGCAACGACGGAAACGGCTGCGAATAGTTATAGCCGTCACTCTGGTAGGTGTTGTGATTTGGGTTCACCTCGTAGCGCAAATCCACGTATTCATAGCGCAAGCCGGCCTCTGCTTCAAAGTGCTGATTTTCATAAACATAGGTGCCATACAAAGCCGGAATCACCTCGCTGTAGGTGGCCGCGCCCCCGGCATTCACATCGAGGGGGGAGTTGAGGCCCGGAAAAAACTGCATATTGGTTGGAATCACCCGCCGACGAAGTTTGGCCCCGGCCTCCACCCGACCATAGCGCAGTGGTTGCACATAATCGGCGGTGAGGTCGCCCACGTGTTCGTCGGAGAGGAGTTTGAACGAGTCGGTGCCTGTGGAAGCGGGGAGGATATTCGTGAAAAAATACTTCTCGTCTTCCCGGTGGAAGGTGTAGTTGAAACCGAGGTTAAACAACCGCCCCGGCTGTTTGAACCGATGTTGCCAGGCCGCCGTGGCCGTTACGGTAGTTTTTAGTTCGTCTTCCAGAAACTGCCAAAGGCGCGCCCGTTCGGTCAAATCGCGGTTAAAAAACGGCTCGTCGCCCCGGTCGATGATCTTTTCGCTGCTGAACAAACCCGACAGGGTGAGCGTGTTTGCAGGGTTTATAAACC
>JAJAYX010000724.1 GCA_026785985.1 Rudanella sp.
AAATAGCCGTCTTTAGTGGCCGTCAGGTTATAGGTTTTCTGGGTGGGCAAAATCATTTTGTACTCCCCTGTTTCGGGGTCATACTCCACCCGCGAGATCTCCTTGTCTTTCTCCCGGAATAGGTCTGAAACCACTTCTGAGGCCACTGGCTTGCGGCTTTGGGCATCCAGCACCTGCCCCGAAATAATGGCTACCGGATCGGGTTTGATGGAGGGAAACAACTTGAGCCGGAAAATATCGTCTTCGCCCAGCGAGTTGGCCCGCGAACTTAGGTAGGCATAATCGCCGGAGGCCGGAATCGTGAAATACCCGTCCCATTCGGCGGTGTTGATGGCAGGGCCGAGGTTTTCGGGCTCACTCCAGACCATCCAGGTATCGTCGAGCCGACGGGTCACAAAAATATCGCCATTGCCGAAACCGGGATGCCCGCCCGACGTATAATAAACCGTTCGACTATCGGCAGCAATAAAGGGTGAACTCTCAAAATCGGCAGAGTTGATCACCGCGCCCATGTGTTTGGGTTCTGTCCAGGTGAAATCTTCGCGCCGGAACGATACGTACAGGTCGCGGTCGCCGAGGGCATCTTTTTTCTGCATCGCCAACACAATCACCTTACCATCAGGCGATACTGTGAACTCTAACTGGTTCTCTTTGTGCAGGTTACGGTTATCCGACATTTTGCACTCAATAGGCACTCCCCAACCCACTTTGCTTTTCCGGGCTTTAGAAATACCATAACCCAACCCGCCATCGGGTCGATACACATTGATCAAATAAATGGTCCGGCCATCGGGCGACATGCCGCTGATGGCATTGTCGCCTGCGTTATTAATCGGCGATCCCATGTTAGTGGCCTCACTCCAGGTGGGCACTTCGCCGGGAGCACCGGGTTGCCGCGACGAGAACCAGACATCCTGTTTGTCGGGGCTGCCCACGTTTTCTTTATTGAAATTACGAGTGAAATATAGCGTTCGACCATCAGGCGAAATCACCGGGGCCACTTCCTGACCAGTTGTGTTGATGGTTTTGCCGAGGTTTTCTTTTTCGATTTCTCTGGGGGTTCCTTTCGACACCAGCACGGCCACCGGCACGGGTTTGGGCGAGTCGCTGATGGCTACGGCGTCGATCTGGTTCGGCCCTTTAATAGCGGCAGTGGCCAGCGTAATTTTCACGGCATTACCCACTAAACCCGTGTCTTTCACCATAATACGTAACACCCCTTCAGCACGGGCCTCCGGGCTTGCCGTATAGACAATGTGTTCTCCGCCCTGCTCGTCGTACACAATAACCCGCACCACGGCACCCGGATTCACACTCTCACCCACCACCACCTGCCGAATGGACATGGCCTTCTCAAAACCAACGTGTAACCACTCCTCCGAGCCGTCGGGGTAGAGGGGCGACCATGCGCACGGACTTTGGCCTAAGGCTGGCAATTTGTTTGGTTTGCCCAGCGCCTGCACCGCTCGAAACTGTTGCCCATAGGAATCGCCTTTGCTTTCCGACGACACGCCGATCACCCGGTTGGCCCATTGCACCGTCTGGGATTGTCCGGGAGTCAGACAGCCGATAACACACAGTATGGCAAAGAGTAGTGATGTTCGCATACCGATTAACAAGCAAAAACTGTGCTTGATGTTACAACGCCATATGGCGGGTTTCTAATTTATGTTTCGCCAAATCCTTTTTCAACTGGTCGGCCTGTTCCAGAAAATGCTCGCCATCTTTGGGGTCATATCCGTTGCGAATCAGGCCATTAGCTTCCTCAATGGCCTGATCGGGCCGGTCGAGGAGGTAGTACAGATTGGCTAAATTATAAAAGGCCGAATATCGTATTTTCTGTTCGCGCTTGTCGCTACCCGAAAATTTGGTTTTCAGATCCTGAAAATACGCCAGTACGGGTTGCAGGTTTTGTTCCAGCCGATCCAGCGATTCGGTGGCCGACATCTGCTTGCCCAGCTCCTTAATGGCTTTGATGGCTTCCTGCTGAACGGGGTACTCAGGATGACTTTTTGAGTCGAGAATCCACACAAAATCCCGACCTGTATAAGGTACATAGCCATACCAGCGGTTCAGGTTCTGGTTCACCGTGTTGATGCCATTCTGAACGTAGCCCGCCAGCAGTTCAATCATGATCGACTCTTTGTTTTCGTAGACATACCGATTCAGGTCAGCCAGATTTCTAAACTCTTTGGTTCGCTGGGTCATGGTATACGGAAATATGCCGCTGTCCACTTGTCGGCCCGTGTTTTCCGACGAGAGGTTTGCATTTTGGAGGAATCGGTTGGAAGAAACCTCGGTCTGTTTTTTCTCTTCTTTTCGCTGTTCATTCCTCGTGTTATCGCGGGGGCCGGTAATCTGGTAGCCGCCCGACGCGCTGTAGGTCAATTCATTGGCGTAGTAGGTGATCGTTTCAACAACCTTGCCCTCGCGGTCTTTCCGCTCTTCGGTGCGGGTTTTGGTTTCACTTTTCTCAAAGCGTACGGCATTGAAGCTGATGGTGGCACCCACCGTGGGGTTGTTTTCCACTTTGCGGAAACCAGATAGTTGAATCTGGTTATACACGTCGATAGGGGGCATAAGCTTTATCACGGCGGGGGCCACGTTGACCCGAACGCCGTAAGTCCGGCCGGCGGGTTCAACAAACTCACGGGGGAGCGTCAGGTAGCTCACCTCAAAATAAAACCGATCCAGATCAACTTTCTGGGCGAAACCGGACAGAGAAACCAGCAACAACAGGGCTGGCAGAACACGGGTAATGGAAAACAAATGCATGTTCGAAAGATGGAAGAGGTTTAGTCATGTTTGCTGCCAAAGATAAGAAAACCCGCCCAACGATGGAACTCGAATGTGCGGACAATGGCTTAGGGTATTCCGGCGAAGCCCTCGCTGCCGGGTTGTTGCCGAACCATTTTAAAATCCCGGTGCAGAAACCGTATGCCTTTATAAGCAACGGCGGTTGCTGAATCCTGATTGTGAAGGGTAAGAGTCAGATCGAACCGGGCGTTGGAATCGGGGTTGATCAATTCGCCACCCGTCCATTCGCCCTCCGTAAATTTGAGGTTACTGATAATAATCCGGCCTTTGGCCTGCGCAAATTTAGTTTTCCAGGAGCCACCAACTTCCGTGATTCGGGCGAAATACCGGTCGCCGGCTTTAAAAAACTCAATGGTCGACTGGCGGGAGGGCACATACCAGTGTCCCAGCAGCGCATCAGCCGACCGTCGGGGTGGATTCCAGGCCGTTACGGTTGTCGGCCACACTCCAAGGAGTAGGAAGGTAATTAAAACTTTCATTGTATGGAGTAACTGATAATCAAAGAAATAGCTAATATGTTGCTGTGTTCCCGGATTCTGTGGTTTTGTTTAGGAAGTAACCCGTAGAAGCCTCACGATGGTTGAAAAAATGAGCGTTGGGGACGGGGTTCGGTGAATTATGGCGTTTTGATGTGCGCAACCCGCTGGATAGCAACCGTGGGAGAAAAACCACCTGCCCGGCTCAAAGTTCGTCTATATAGGCACCCTGTTGTCGGACGGAGTAACACCGGATGCCGCGTTGCCGGGCTTCGAGCAGGAGTCGGTCGGTGAGGGGTGTTTTGTTGGAATCATCGAAAATGATGTGCCGGGCTACCACGCGCCGGTCGAGGTCGGACCATTGTTGCATGGCGTTGCGCCGGATAATGGCATAATCGACCACGGCAGGGAGTTGCCAACGCGTTTGCCCCCGGAGTTTGTTGATGAGCAAGACCGTTTTACCCTGCCATACCCAGAGCGCATAGGCATCGGTCTGGCGGTATCCCGGCACCGTTTGCAGACTGTCCTGTTTGGTATTGCCCACTGTTAAATCGCCAATACCCCACAGCCCAAAGGTGTTTTTGAGGTAGAAATCGAACGAGCGCGGATCATTGGCTACATCAAGGTCGGTGAGCAGAATGGATTGGCCACCCGAAGTGAGGCTGACGGCGGTTTTGTGGGGTAGAAAATGAACGGCCAGCCGTTGCTGATTACGCCGGGCGAGTTCGTCGGAGAGCAACATTCCCATGAGTAACAGGGCCAAACCCGTGGCCAGCCAGCCGTATGATGCCTGGCGGGCGCGCCAGGCATACATGGCGGCCAGAATGACACCATATAAAATCAACATTTCAAATGCACTGAGCCAGAGCCGTTCCCACAATCCACCCGGCAGTTGGCTGGTTTGGCTCACACTTTGATTGAGGAGCCACGTCATTTTTTGGAGCAGAAAACCCGTCAGATCGCGTAGAAAAGGCACCCAGCACACCGCCAGACTGAACATGGCCAGGGGCAGTAACCCAGCTACCATGTCCATAACGACGGGGTTGGCCAGCAAAAAATAGGTTGGAAACTGATGAAAATAATATACCCCCAGCGGAAAGGTGGCTAACTGAGCCACCAGCGCCACCGCCGTGATTTCCCAAACGTGATCGAGAAACTTGTTCTTTACCTCGATCAGCTCATATACCGATTTGTGCCAAAGCCCGATACCGGCCACTGCGACGTAGGAAAGCTGAAACCCAGCCGAAAACAAGGCATACGGATCGAACAGCAGGATAAAAAACGAGGAGACACCCAGGGTGTTCAGAATGTTGGCTTCACGGTTAGTGGCACTGCCCAGAATCAGCACTGAAAACATCCCCGCCGACCGTAACACCGCTGGCGAAAGGCCCGTGACAAGGGCATAGAACCACAATACCACTAACTGCGCGATGCCGATGATCAGCTTCTCTTTCCTGGTTTTTTTGCCCTTCCGAAACAGCCCCAGCATCAACACCATCACGTTGAACAAAATGCCCACGTGCAAGCCCGACACCGACAACACATGCACGGCCCCGGCCGCCGAATAGGCTTTGTATAACTCCGGGTCAACATCGTCGCGAACGCCCAACAACATCGCATTCACGATGCCCGACTCTGCTTTGGAACCCACCTGCCGCGTAAAAACACTGTCGGCGAAGGCATTCATGGAAGTAGCAAACCGTATAATCTGATTACGGGGTGCATACCCAATCTCCTGCCGCTGGTAGGGCCGAAGGTATTGTTGGTGGTAGATGCCCTTGTTGCCGAGGTACTGTTTGTAGTCGAACTCGGCGGGGTTCAGGGGCGGGTCAATGGGGCGGGGTTCGCCCGAAACTATCCAAACTTCGCCGTAGCGCGGTTTTTTCTGTCCCGTTTTGTCCAGATACACAATCACGCGGCCACTCAGGGGGTGCCAGCCTGCCCGGTCGGTACTTGCCTTGCTGATTTCCAGTTCTACCCGGTATGTTTTGGCCCGCTCTTCGGGCAACCCGTCAATCACACCCACATAAGCCCGGAGCGAATCGGTGAGGTGAACGATATTGTCGGGGTGGGTACGGGGCGTGTGGTAGCGGGTTGTTAGCCAGCCCATCAGCATTGCCAGTGTCACCAGGCCAAACCACATGCCCAGACTCCGAAAGCCGGGTGTTTGATGATGAGCCTGTTGCCACCAGCCGCCCACAAAACAACCAATGCCCACCACTCCGGTTATTATAGCGAAGTAATGGGCATTAGGACAATAATGATAACCGATAATGCCAGCGACCAAGGCCAGCGCGAAGCGGGCAAAAGGCGCGCTTTTCATGCGTGAGAGTAGGCCGAACCGGGCAAAACCATCTTATAATGTTGAATAGCACACTCCTCAAACATCGCCCCAACGGCCTTAAAACCAAACGATTCGTAGAGAGGCATAGCGGATACCTGAGCGTGTAAATAAATGGACTCGATGGGTTCGGGTTGCAGACTGAACACATCGTCTAAAACCGCTTTCACCAGGGCTTTGCCCACTCCTTTGCCCCGGAAATTTTTTCTGACCGCAAAACGCTCTAATTTGATGCCTTTGCTGGTGCGTCGCCAACGGGCTGTCCCACAAGGTATTGAGGCCCCTTTTTTGCCTGCATAATGAGCCAGAAAATGGCGGCTTATGGTTTCGAATTCGTCGTATTCTTCTTCAGTCGGCACATGTTGCTCGTCCACAAACACATCCCGACGAATAGCAAAAGCCTCGTTAAGATCAGTAGGGGATGCTATTGGCTGAACGTAAATCATATCAATTTACCAGTAGACGGGTAGCCGCTTTTTCGCTTCCAGCGATTGCCCGGACAATATACATACCTTTAGGCAAACCACTAACAGAAACCGAAACGCGGGTGCTGACCGTGGTTGACAGGTTTTGGGTTCGCACCAATTTACCACTTAGATCCAACAATTCAACCGTCAGAGCCTTTGCCCCCTTGAACCGTATTTCGGCCGTGGCTTCAATTTGGGCAGGGTTCGGTAACATCAAAATTGTTAATTGTTCACTTTCACCAAGCGGACCGTTTGCATTGACGATCAACTGCCGCCGACGGGGACTAACGGCCAACACGGCCCGCATCCGCGACCGCTGCCCAATGGTGAACATATTCATGCATACATCGGGCGAATAATCCATGTAGTTCTCCACCAGATTTTTGGTACGCTTGCCAGGAATGCACTCCGAGAAAATCGGGCCGCAACCCGTGCTGGTGTTTCCATTTAGGGTTGGGGGGGTGTCATAAATGTAATCGTCTCCACAGTCCGAAAATCCCCAGGTATGAAAAAGCCCCAGCCAATGCCCAACTTCATGAGTAGTGGTGCGACCCTGACAATATAGCTTATAGCTTGGTGTACAGTTGGTTGCGCCAAAAATGGTGTAGGAAATCACTACTCCGTCGATCTTTTCATCGGCAGTGTCGGGCAGTGCCTTCAATGTGTCGGCGGCAAGCGGCAATTGACCATAGCCAATCGTTAAACCCTCCAGGTTTGTCACCCAAATGTTCAGGTATCGGTCGGAAGGCCAGTATGAAATGTCGGATATCAGTTTAAGATCGTCATACGTATACGGATCGAACTTTGCCTTTTTGTCGTAATATTTCCGCACAATACCATTGCTTTGTTGCCCTTGCGGATCAGTTTGAGCCAGGTAAAACTCAATTCCCGTATCGGCACCTATTAGGCTGGTATTGAAGCCATTAGTGCCCGCCTGCCGCCGGTAGTCTTCGTTTAATACCCGAATCTGCGACTGAATCTGCTCGTCGGAGATATTGGGGTTATTGGCCCCGCCCACAAAATTCGAGGAGTTGTTATGCACCACGTGGACTACCACCGGAATGCGGTAAATGGTTTTATCGTCGGCGGCCTGCCGCGCCGAAAATCCCTGCTGAAACTGCCTGATTTTCTGCTCCAGAGCTTCCATCTGAAAGGCACGGGCGGGGTTGCGCAAGCGGAGTTGCTGCTCCACACCCACACTCGCACACCGTTCCGTGTGAACGTGCGGGGTGTTTATGCCCAGCGTCTGCGCCCGAGCGGAAACAACAAAGCCGACCAGCAAAAGCAGGCCGGCTATTGTCCGAAATATCATTCTATTGCCCGGCTTCTTCATACGCGGCTATAATCTCTTTCACTAAACGGTGGCGTACTACATCGCGGCCATCCAGTTCCACAAACGCAATACCTTTGATTTTCTGCAACAAATTCGCCGACTCGATCCATCCCGATTTCTGCTTTTGGGGCAGGTC
>JAJAYX010000725.1 GCA_026785985.1 Rudanella sp.
ATATTCGCAAGCAACAGGCCCTGTCGGTGGGGTATGCCACCGAAATTAAAGCGGCCTACGACGCGGGTGCAACCCTCGCGACTTACCCAACGGCAGGGCAAAATTCGCTGGCCGATCAGTTGAAAATTGTGTCCCGATTGATTCACGGGGGACTGAAAACCAAGATTTATTTTGTTTCGCTGGGCGGCTTCGACACGCACTCGGCCCAGGTCGATACGGCCGACAACGCGCTGGGCGGACACGCTTCGTTGCTGGGCAAACTGTCGTCGGGTATCAAGATTTTCCAGAACGATTTGACCTTGCAGGGCATTGCCGACAAAGTGGTGGGTATGACGTTTTCGGAGTTCGGTCGGCGGGCCAATTCCAACAACTCAAAAGGTACCGACCACGGCATTGCAGCCCCGATGTTTGTCTTTGGCAACGCCGTGAAACGCTCGACCATTGGCACCAACTCCGATTTGGCCACCCTCACCACCAGTTCGGGGGGTAACAAAGATGTGCCAATGCAAATTGACTTCCGGCGCGTTTACAGTGATGTGCTGAACGACTGGTTTGGCGCGGGGGTTGCCAAAACCAACACGTTGCTGTTCCGATCATCGACCACCGCGCTCGACTTTCCGACGGTCTCGCTCTTTTCCAACGAGGTCGAAACGGTGGCTTCGGGAGCGTGGACAAACAAGTCCGTTTGGACGGTGGGCCGGCAACCGTTTCCGGGCGAGTTTGTGCGTGTGAATACGGGCCACACCGTCACGATTGGGCAAAACACGACAGTTCGAAATGTGAAACTGAACGGCAAAATTCAGCTCACGGGGCCGTATAAATTGATAATAACGGGATAAAGGGAGCATCTTCGACAGTGAAGCATCAATGTTACTTCAGTATGCGTGACGTTTCGGGATGATGTCGTCTCATAAGCTAATGAACTAATCGACAGTTCATTAGCTTATACAAATTAACCCCTGAGATGCTTATAAATGCCCTACTTAGACCTGTACACCCCTGTACTAACCGCTAAAACAGCGGCCCATTTGCTGCGCCGGGCTACGTTTGGCCCCACCCAGGCCGAGATTACGGCATTTACGGGACTAACCGCTACGAAGGCGGTACAGCAACTCATTAGCAACGCCAACTATACGCTGGCCCCCATCGACATTAACGATGCGAAGCCCACTGCGGGGCAAGCCATAGCCACGATTCCCTGGGATGGCGACCGCAATTCGGAACTGGGCTATTTTGTGGCCTATTGGTGGATGGGGGTGATGCTGGGGCAGAATCAGCCCATTACGCTGCTCGATAAACTCACGTTGTTTTGGCAAAATCATTTCGTAACGGCCCGCGAAACGGTCGATGATTACCGCTATATCTGGCGCAACCTGAAACTGCTGCGGGATAATGCCTTCGGGAATTTCCGGCAGCTGGTGATCGATATGACCAAAGACCCGGCCATGCTGATCTACCAAAACGGCAGCGAGAATAGGGTAGGAGCACCCAACGAGAACTATGGTCGGGAGATGCAGGAACTCTTTACCATCGGAGTGCGCGACGTGGCAGGAAACGTCAATTATACGGAGGACGATGTGAAAGAAGCCTCCCGAACCCTCACCGGCTGGACAGTCACGAACTACTGGACACCCGGCTCCACCACCATCAGCACCGTGTTCGACCCAGCCCGGCACGACCCCAACAATAAAGTTTTTTCCGGGAAATACGGCAACACAATCGTCACCGGAAGGAGCGGGGCCACAGCGGGCGATCTGGAACTGGCCGATCTAACGGCAATGATTTTTAACCGCCCCGAAACAGCCCGGTTTATGTGCCGAAAGCTGTACCGATGGTTTGTGAATCCCAACATCACGTCCGCCATCGAAACAAACGTGATTGTGCCCTTAGCCACGCTTTTTTCCTCACCCACCAATGACTGGAAGATCCGGCCCGTGCTTGAGAAACTCCTTACGAGTCAGGTGTTTTTTGATGAATCGAACATCGGGGCCATCGTGAAATCGCCCGCCGAAATGATGCTGGGGATGCTCCGGTTTTATGGGCAACCACCCCGCAATATGGTCACGCAGCCAGCCGCCTTTCGGAAATACATGGACTTCGTGTATTACCGAATGCGCGACCTGCAACAGCCGATTCTGGACCAACTAACGGTGTTTGGATATGACGCTTATTACCAGACGGGCTACTCGAAAGTATGGATCAACACGAACACGATTGTGTTGCGGGGCGAGTTTATTAACTACCTCGTGCAGGGGTGGTATGAAGTGGAATCGGGATACCGCTTGCAAATCCCACTGGTGGAAATGATCGAAGCCATCCAGCCCAACTTTGCCGATGTGCCGGCCCTGCCTCAAACCACGCCACCCACCGGAACTCCTGCTGTCACCTGCGTTCGGGTGCTGGATGCCCTCCTCAAAAACCTGTTTACTACTGACATCTCCCAGGCCCAGAAAGATTTCCTGATCGATATGATTCTGATGCAGGAACTCCCACGACTATCGTGGGAGTTTGAGTGGAACGCCTACCGCCGGGAACCTACCGACTCGTACCGCCGAAATACGGTGCTATGGCGGCTACAGAACCTGATGAAATATATGCTCCGAATGGCTGAGTACCAGGTTTGTTAGCCACAACTCCCTTTTCCTGCATCCGTTCGCTGGGTGCCTGACGGTCGATGAGCATCCCGACAACAGCCACAGTTACGGCAATCACGAGCGCGGGCCAGAAACCCTGGATGGTGAAGCTGTCCATGAACTTGTCGATCACTTTGAGCAGAATAGCCGTCACCAAAATGCGAACGAGGCCCGTCAGCAAAAAAAACGAAATCAGGTTGAGTGGAAACGTCAGAATCCAGCCGACAAAGAAGTTGAGCAGGCCCAGCAAAACGGCAATCAACAGGGCCGTTCCAAAGTTTTTGACATCGACTTGTGGCATCAGATAAGCCAGACCGAAAATGACTGCTGCATTGAGCAGGAGGTGTAAAATGAGATTCATACGACGAATAGAAGGATTGTTTTGATACAAGAGCAGGTAGGCCATTTTTGTTTGAAAAAGCGAATCATGGGGCTATTCTCCATGCTATACTGCATTCACAGGGCATCGTCCTATAATCTAAACGGGTTGTTTTTGGTTATAGAACCAGAACAACCGTATTAGCGGTTCACCCCTTTTTTTATGCGCTGTCTCCTTCTATGCCTGCTTTTGACCACCGTTGCCTGTCGGCAGGGATCGTCGGGGCAAACCGGTACGTCGTCTACCACTACGGCTAAAGCTGCCGATACGACCCGTTTTTACCAGACCAAATCACCGGCTTACGATGGTATTGGCCGGGTATATATGGGCCGTGAAATTTCGGAGGTGATGGGCCACCTCGGCGCGGGCTGGCTCGAACGCTCAGACCGCGAACAGGAAGAACGAACCGACCTGCTGGCCGATGCCCTCGATCTGAAATCCACAGATGTAATTGCCGACATTGGAGCCGGAACGGGGTATTTCAGCTTCCGGCTGGCGCGGTTGGTGCCACAGGGCAAGGTGCTGGCAGTGGATATTCAGCCCGAAATGATCGAGTATCTGACTGCCGGAAAACGCAAAGCCAAAACCCCCAACGTGGAGCCGGTTCTGGGCACCATCGCCGATCCCAAACTGCCCGCCAACGGCGTTGACCTGGCTCTGTTGGTGGATGCCTACCACGAGTTCTCGAACCCCCGCGAAATGATGGATAACATCGTGAAATCGCTCCGACCGGGCGGGCGCGTGGTGCTGGTCGAGTATCGCGCTGAAGACCCCAGCGTGCCGATAAAGGAACATCATAAAATGACTGAGGTTCAGGCTGCTAAGGAAATGAAAGCAGTGGGATTACGGCTCCTGAAAAATGATCGGCGACTACCTCAACAGCATATTCTGATTTTTGGAAAGTGACGTTATCTATTGCAGGTGAACACCCCCACGCGAACCAAACCCGTGAAGATCGTTCGGCAATAACGGTAAGCAGTATTTTTGCTTACCTAAGCGCATCCTGCCTGGGGCAGGCTGAACTGATAGCCTTAATGCAATCGTTATGCGGTTGGGAATTCAGAACATCGGGATTCCCGACCGCTTTTTGCAGCCAGCCATATACACCGACATTGACCTGAACGAACTGGAAACGCTTCGGCAGCAGCCCGGCGCGCTGGTGATCGACGTGCGCGACGAATGGGAGTTTGCCGAGTTCAACCTCGGCGGCATCAACGTGCCACTCAACGACATTCGCGCCCGAAAAGCAGCGTTTTTTGCCTTCGATCCGTTGATTGTGATTTGCACCAACGGCGTTCGGAGCCGCATTGCTGCCAAAGATTTTCTGCGCCAGCCCGAACTCCAAATCAAAACCATTTACCACCTGCACGGGGGATTGGCTGGCGACGTTACGTAACAATCACAAACCCCAGTTCGGCGGCCTCCTTCTCAACGGCCGGCAGGTTATACCCAAAAATTTCGTGAACATTCACCCGGATCAGCTGCGAAAGTTGGCTTAAAGGAAGGTTATTGCGCTCAAGGCCAAAGGGTCCTTCAATTTCTTCGCCAATCAGTTCCAGACCCACCAGAATATACGATACCAGCATTACGGCAGGAATCGTCAGATAACCATATTCTGTGATTACCGAAAAGGGCATTATCATGATATAGAAGACGATGAAAATCTTGATGAACAGATTGTACGAAAACGGAATAGGGGTGCTTTTGATCCGTTCGCAGATGCCTGCCACATCGGGCAGAATTATAATCAAATCATTCAGGTTGATGAGTTGCGCATCCGAGATCACCCCATCCCGATAGAGTTGCTCAGTGCGGTTACGAAGCTGCAAAACCACCCCGTTCGGCACATTATCGAAGCGTTGTAACATGGACAACGTGCCGGGAACAGTTTCGTCAAATTCATCAAAATTGCGGTCGTCGCGCAGGTGGTTTTTGAGGGCAAACGGAAAATTGGAGATTACTTTTGTGAAAAACAATTGCTCCGTCGGCCGCTGATCGCCGAGGATCGCATTGTAGTAAACCGCCAGATTTCGGCAGGTGTTAATGAGCGTTCCCCAAGCCTTACGACTCTCGTAGAATCGGTCGTAGGCGGTATTTGTCCGAAAAATAATGAGTAAACTCAGCAGAATTCCCATTGTGGACAGAAATTCGGTGGGCGTATTTTTCAGCCAGGTATCAACGAAATTCAGTTCGATGACGGTCACCGCGACCACATAAATGAGAACGAAGGCCAACCGTTTGAAAAGCGAAATAGCCGTTGGACCCGTATGAAAATGCCAGACGGCCGGGAGCCAGTCGTTCGTTTTATAGACAATCATTGAAATATTGAGTGAATGAGTGATTAGGCGACTGAGTGATTAGGCAAGCCTTCACTCAATTCCCATTGTTCCTTTAAATACTTTCTCAGCCGGACCGATCAGGTCAATCAAGTCATAACCACCTGCCTGCGTCGACTGAAAGGCCACATACAGGTTCCCTCCAAGTGTACGAATCGGGATGGGTGAGGGCATTCCCGACTGCCGGTTGGCCACCAGGGCAGCCGCCGTAGCGCCTGTTCCGCAGGAGTATGTTTCGCTTTCAACACCCCGTTCATCAGTACGCACGAACAATGTTCCGTCGGGTTCGGACTGCACAAAATTGACGTTGGTGCCGGTTGGTGCAAAGGC
>JAJAYX010000726.1 GCA_026785985.1 Rudanella sp.
CCAACCTGAGATACTTTGATCCTTGTTCCACTGGTCAGCTTTATCTCTCCAGTCAGCACATTTGTGTATTTGAAATCTGCGGCTGAAACAACTATCTTTTATTTCAGACACGCGACTGCAAGCGTGGGATTCCTCCCAAATATTTCCTGAGTTTGATTGGCGATAATATGCCGTTTCTTGAATAGTTGTCTAAATTGTTGTTGATTATCAATACCTAAATTTTGCTCGATTAGGGTTTCTTGTTCCCGTATCAGTTCATTGAATCGCTCCTCTATAGTACTAATTTGTCGGGCAACTGTCTGACTGACAACTCTCAATTCATTATTTTCTAATTCAGTTAGTTGATTCAGTTGATCTTGCAAGGGGATTTGTTTGATTTTATATGCGCTGTTGATAGGGAGGATTTTTGTAGTATTGAACGAGTCAATAATTGCTTTAACGGCTACCAATTGGGTTCCCAATGCCTGTTGAGCATTTTCAAACCTACCAATCTCCTCTTTATACAAATTGATAGCTTGATTATCAGCAGTTTTCAACTGGTCATTAAAGCGATTTTGTAGAGCAGATTTATCGTTCACTTCATCAGCTAAAATGCGTGACTGTCCTTCCCCAAAATTAGATTCAATGCGTTGCCGGGTTGTTTCTGAAGCCTGTATTTCTTCCTCCAATTTTTTTACCTTCTGTTGTTGCGCGATAAGTTTATCGCGCGCTATCTCTTTTGCTGGTTTCCCAAAAAGACTATAAACAGCACGGAACAAGACATTCGGCTCCTCACTATTTAAATAGGAGACTTGGGGGAAAACAGGCCAGGACGTAGATTGAGGTGTTAAGCCTGTCGATAGGGTAAAGTCAGGCAACTTAGCCGATGCAGAGGGTAAGACTCTGTTTAATTCAATCTTAGGGTTTGGAGCTAATACCCGGCACCAATCTTCGGCGGTAGGTCGCTGAACCGGGTCTTTATGGCCTGTATCAAAGCACTGGATAAATAATGACTGTACAATTTTAGGAAGTTTTGCAAATCCATGATGCCAGTCTGAAACTACCCGGAAATGCCGCACCATTGCTGGGCTATGTGGGAATAACCCTTCACGAATCATATCGACCAATCCGTTGCAGGTGTCAAAGGGAGGATGGCATGTACCAACAAAGGGATGCAACCCAAACAGCAACCGATAAAAAATAACAGCCAAGCCAAATCTATCCCAAACATCGGTTGTACCGATTTTGATCAAATCAAGCCCATGATGGCCCTCTGGTGGTGTATAGTCGGGTGTACTGGCCGAGGCAGGAAATAATAACTGCCCATTTTGTCGAATCTGAATGCTGTCAATATCAATTACATGAACCAGTGTTTTAGACTGAACAAGCATATTATCAGGCTTCAAATCCACCAGTACATAGCGGCCCAAGCTATGAACCTGTTGTAGTGCAATAGCAATGTTTAGACAGATATTCAGGCGCAATTTCAGCGCGTCAGGGCTTTGAAAGCTAAAACGTTGCCACTCCACACCAAGTTTAGGAGGTAATTTACGATGGCACAGATACTCTACTATTTCGCCAGTAGCCAACGGCATCGTAAAGCCAGCAAACTGATTATTTTGGTGCGCGATTTGTGATGGCCAAATCACTGATTGATGGCCGTTTATGGCCAAAGCATTGGGCGGGTTTGCAATCAGGTAAGTTAGTTTTCGCTCACGGTCAGGTGTTCGTTTATCAGCATGGTAGAGTTTTACAACCTGCTGCTGATAGGTCGTTGGGCTAAGAATACGAAACAAACCACCCTCTCCTCCTTCTTTAAAGGGTCGGTCAGCAATTGTCAGTAAGGTTCCGTTAGTGAGTCGTATTTGGTTCGGCATGGTCAGTTTCCATACTCGGAGTAGCATCTGGCAAACGCACGGCCAGAATCATAGTCTTATCGTCGGTTTCTAACTGAAGTCGTTCAAGGCCATTAGTTAAAAACCCTGCCCAAAGCATATTGATTTCTTCCTGTGTTTTTTGCTGTTCATGGAGTGTAAGCAGAATCTTTTGTAAGGGCCTGAAAAACGGCGAATAAGGCAGGTTAGGGTCATAAAATCGTTCAGTCTCCTTGTTGTATAAATTAACTTCAAACGATACCTTTTCGCAACCATCTGACAGCAAAGCAAAAGCCGTTACCGGCCCTGGAATTACCCGGCTTTCAAGGTAGTGATTGATGGTAGGTTCTTCCCAAATATCGGATGTAATAAACACAGTTTGGTTGACTTCTTCGCCCCGAAACGGCGCGAGTGCCGACAACCAGTCACCATTAGCAGTACAATATCCTGCTCTCCCGTCGCCGATATGCGTCACCAACAAACCGCCGGGTAAACTAACTACCACTATCACAGTACACGAAATCGATTTAAACGAAAGATCCTCGCTTTGTGCGAATTTCTCTGTATCGTCCCGAATCAGACGAAGGGTTTGTTTGGCAGTTTCTTGCCAAATCGTCTCGGCAGGTAACACATCCGCCCAACCGGATTCGATAATTCGCTTGCCAAAATGAATTAGACACGAATCTGCTACTTGGTTTGCTCCCTTGTCGGAGTTCTCGCAAGAACCAGCCCCGTCGCAAATAACGGCAATCGTGAAATTCTCATAGTGTTCGACGCGATGAGCATCCTGACAGGGAATATCTTCGGCGATGTGGCCGTTACCCCTGACCGATGCAAAGGCATAAATCCAGTCGGTTTGTGGCATCACATTTCAATTTGACTCAGAAAGTCAAAATTGCCGGGAGGGAGAAATTTCGGCGTTTGCCCGGCATCCGAACTCTTTATAATTCCTGTGCTGATGCTGTTACTAAGCCATTTAAAGAAGTTGGCGAATTTATTGCCAGCGAGTGGCATGGGTCTTGTTGGGGGCGGACAAAGTGTTGATAGCTTCTGGTTGTTATACCCACGAACTCCTAAAGCCAAAAATGTAACACCCTTGTTGGCTACCGAAGAAGCAATTTGTGAAGATAGGCCCGTTATATCTTGGCCAGAGTCAGGTTCGCCATCCGTAATTAAAATCAGCATCGGGCGGTA
>JAJAYX010000727.1 GCA_026785985.1 Rudanella sp.
CATCCACGCCGGGCGCATCCACGCCGGGCGCATCCACGCCGGGCGCATCCACGCCGGGCGCATCCACGCCGGGCCTTATATATATGGCGGTGTGGGCCACGATGGTTTCGAGGTGGTGGGTTTGCAAGTAGCGAAGCATGGCTTCGACGGCTTCGGTGGGGGTTGGTTGCTCGTTGGCGGGGATCGAGTAAGCGAAATGTTGATCGAGGGTGAAGGGGTCGGGGGCATTGCGGAGTAGTTTTACACCGAACCAGTACAGACTTTCGAGGCTTCGCATAGACGTTGTTCCGACGGGTAACAGGTGGCCGAGGTGCGGGATGATGTTTTCCAGATTCTGGCGGGTATAAACCACCTGCTCGGTGTGCATGACGTGCTGGCGCGGGTCGTCGGTTTTGATAGGCTGGAAGGTTCCGGCTCCCACGTGTAGCGTCAAATACTCGTGGCCGATGCCGCGTTGAGCGAGGGACTCGAATACGCGCTCGGTGAAGTGCAGCCCGGCAGTGGGCGCGGCTACGGCTCCTTCGTTGCGACTGTAGATGGTTTGGTAGGTGTTGCGGTCGGCATCAGTGGGGTTGCGGTTGAGGTAGGGCGGCAGGGGAATCTGGCCCGCCAACTGAATCAGGTGCGCGAAGGTTTCAGAAGCAGGTTTCCAGCTAAATTCGACTGTAGATCGCTCATAATCAGCATAATTAGCCGTGAGTTTCAGGCTGCCCTCAGCCGTTTCGAGGGTTGTTTGAAGGGTCTCTTCAGGTTTCCAGCGTTTGCGGTTGCCGATCATGCACTGCCATACCGCCGATCCGGTTTGCTCCATTGCCAGGCTCATGGGTTGCTCGGCGGGAAGCGGATTCAGCAAAAAAAGTTCGATGGTGGCCCCCGTTGATTTGCGAAACAACAGCCGGGCTGGTATGACTTTTGTGTCGTTGAATACCAGGAAACTATCGTCGGGAATGAACCCGGCTACCTCGCGGAAGGTGGCGTGGGTGATAGTGCCGCCCCGGTAAACGAGCAGTTTCGACGCATCGCGTTCGGCTAAGGGGAACCGCGCAATCCGGTCGTCGGGCAACTCATACTGGAACTGATGTAGCGAAAGCGCGTTTCGACGGGTCGATTCAGATGAACTCATTGGTGCTGGACGGTTTCATGAAAAGTAATCGGACAGGTAACGCAATAATCACCGCACCCAGCATGAACACGCTCAGCGGCAGCAACCAGCCATAGGTGTATTGATCGACCCGAAAATCGGAGCGGTTCAGAAACGACAACACCATGAGCGACAGGCCCAAAATGGTGTTCACGGAAGCCATGAGCGCGTGGAACCAGTTGATCAGGATTTCGTTGAGTTCGTCGCGGTGATTGGCCCAGACGGGAGGAACGGGAATCTGGCTCATGGGCAGTTTCGGAATGAGCCGCGCAATGGAATTGATGAGGATGTTGTTGACCAAAAAAATGGCCACAGACGCATAAAACAGTGTTTCCCGATCCAAATAATGTGTGGCCTGACCAGCGGAATTGAATAGAACGGCAACCTCACCGGGGTACGATATGTAGCTGTTAAGCAGGGCAATAACTAATCCGACGACGGATGAGAACCGCCAAACGCGGACAAAAAAAGTACCTACGCGCATTGGTATTGAGTGATTTGTGATTGAGTGATTGAATGACTGCTCAACCGCCCATTGTTGCTGCAAAGGTAAAGCCGGATTAGGCAGGGCGGATAACTCTTTTTGTTTTTCGCTGCATAGAGCGTGTTCGGTATGGGTTTATTGCGGAATTTTGGGGAAATGAGAGACAAAAGCCGTTTCTGAAAACCGCTCTACATAATGAAAATTTACACGAAAACAGGGGATACAGGACAAACGTCGCTGATTAGTGGGCGACGGGTGAGTAAGGCCGACATAAGAATTGACTCTTATGGTACGGTTGATGAGTTGAACTCGTGGATTGGCTTAGTGCGCGACCAGCCGGTGAACGAATCCCGGCGCGATTTGCTCAAGGAAATTCAGGATCGGCTCTTTACGGTGGGCGCGACTCTGGCCACCGACCCGAACCGGAGCGACGGAGCGACGGGACTGCCCAAAAAAACGCCCCGAAAAGCCATGCCCGATATTGTAGAAACCGACATTACGTTATTAGAACAGGCAATGGACGCAATGGATACCGAACTCCCCGAACTGCGGTTGTTTGTGCTACCGGGTGGCCATGAGTCGGTTTCTTACGCCCACCTTGCCCGCACCGTTTGCCGCCGGGCCGAACGTTTGGTTATTGCCCTAAACTCGGAATCTCCGGTTGACCCCTTCGTGATTCAGTACCTCAACCGATTGTCGGACTACCTGTTTGTTCTGAGCCGGAAAATGACGCAGGAGTTGGGGGTGGAAGAGGTAGTGTGGAAACCGAGAATTTAATCTGTACATGAGCTTTATAAATCCGTCCTTTTTGTTTGGCTTGCTGGCTCTTTTGGTGCCGGTTGCTATCCACCTGTTTAATTTTCGCCGGACACGCCGGGTGTTTTTCACCAATGTGGCCCTGCTGAAAACCGTTCAGACCGAGACCAAATCGTTTCGGCGGTTGAAACACTGGCTCATTTTGCTGGCTCGCTGCCTGTTTCTGGCCGGTTTGGTGCTGGCGTTTGCCCAGCCGTTTCTGCCCAGTAAAAACGCCCTCGGCCTGTCGAGGCAGGGCGTAACGAGTTTGTATTTGGACAACTCGTATAGTATGCAGAACGAGTTAAGCGAGAAACGGTATCTGGACATTGCCACGGGCAAGTTGGATGAACTGCTGACGTTGTTCCGCAACGCCAGTTCGCTGCAACTGCTGACCAACGATTTCTCCGCCGACGAGCAACGGGCTGGCACCTCGGAAGCCGTGCGCGACCGGGTGACGAGCATTCGGTTTGCCCATACGCCCCGCACACTGGAGGCCGTTTACAGGCGGCAACGCAACCTACTGGCCAGTCTGAATCCGGGCGGGCGCAATCAGTTGTTCTGGTTCTCCGACTTCCAGAAAAGCACAATGGGCGACCTGAACCGCCTGAAAATCGACACGACCGACCGGGTGTTTATTGTGCCGCTCGATGCCCAACCAACCAAGAATATTTACGTGGATTCGGTGTGGCTGAGTACGCCGTTTATTCGGGAACTGCAAAACAACAGCGTGAACGTGACCCTCCGCAATGGCGGTCGCGAGTCGGTGAAGAACCTGCCCGTGCGCTTATATTTAGACGATACGCAAACCTCAACGGCTTCGGCCAATGTGGAGCCGGGCGGCTCGGCAACGGTTTCGCTAAATTTCAACGTGACCAAAAAAGGCTTTCACAAGGGCCGAATTGTGTTTGAAGATTACCCGATAACGTTCGATAATGAGTACTTTTTCGTGGTCGAAGCCTCGCCCTCCATTCGGGTGATGCACCTCACTGGGCCGCGTTCGGTCGGGGCCGTGGCCGACCGTCCTGTTGATTATGTGCAGGCGGTTTTTTCTAACGATAGCCTGTTCCGGTTCAAGACATTTACGGCGCAGAACTTTGATGTGGGGCAGTTGAAAGAAACGGATTTGGTCGTGCTGGAAGGTGTTTCGGCGGTGAGCGGCACGTTGCGCTCTGAGTTGGAGCGGTTTGTGCGGCAGGGGGGCAGCATCACTGTGATTCCACCGCCTAACCCCGATGCTGGCTCGTATGGCTCGTTTTTGGGTAGTTTGGGCATAAACGGTTTGCAATCAACGCCACCCGCACCCGGCAACACCCCCATTGCGCTGGCCGATCCCGACCGGAACAGCCCGTTTTTTCAGGATGTGTTTCAGAAAAGTTTTCAGTCGGAGCCGCTGAATTTGCCAGGTGCTGTAACCGTCTGGCGATGGACAGGCGGCAACCGGTTGCTAACACTCCGCGATGGGCAAACGCTGCTCTCGCAAACGCGGGCAGGTAGTGGTTCGGTCTACGTGCTGGCTAATCCGCTGGATCCCTCCTACGGCAACCTCGCCGAACACGCTCTTTTTGTGCCGGTAATGTATAAAATGGCGGCCCTCAGTGTTCGGGCGCAGCGCACGGCCTACTCG
>JAJAYX010000728.1 GCA_026785985.1 Rudanella sp.
CCAAAAGACGGACCTAAGAGAGCCACAAATAACAGTGTCAGATAACTGATTCGTAAAAAAAACTTCGGAATTACGGCTCGTGCCGATGTTTTCAGTTGTTGGGCAAGCCAAAACGTGCGAACCAGAAACACCATATACAGCACTAAAAAGGCAATGGCAAAAAAAATTTCGGTCGTTGTAATTCGATAAAGCCAGGTCATGGTGTCTTGTTAACCAGCGACATAGTGCTTGTTTAAAGCTAGTAGAAGGGCCGCTGAAAAGGCGAATTTAGCGTTTTACGTAAGATTTTTTGTGTTAGCCCTTGACGAACCCAAAAAATGCCCCTACCTTTGTGAAACAATGGCCAATCGAAAGTCTGGCAGTTGAGTCAGGAGAGATGGGTGAGTGGCCGATACCAGCAGTTTGCTAAACTGCCGTACCTCTAAAGGGTACCGAGGGTTCGAATCCCTCTCTCTCCGCCCCCTTCTCGAAGGAAAAATTTCGGGGTGTAGCGTAGCCCGGTATCGCGCCTGCTTTGGGAGCAGGAGGTCGTAGGTTCGAATCCTGCCACCCCGACTTTGCGGTGAGCAGTTATCAGTACACAGTCAACAGTATTCCACTGATAACTGTTTGCTGGTAACTGCTCACTTTTTTTGGTCCCATAGCTCAGCTGGATAGAGCATCTTCCTTCTAAGAAGGTGGTCGTTGGTTCGAGTCCAACTGGGGTCACACTCACAAAAAAGCCACTTACAAGATTTGTAGGTGGCTTTTTTGTATCAGATGCCAATAAAAGCGGGATTTAACACTTTCGATCCAGCCCCATGAACAAGCCAGGGAGTTTGAACCATATCACCTTTTGCGATTATTTCCTCTCTCCTACTTCATTTTTAACATAAACACCCCATTAGTCAGCACAATCTGATCGGTTTTGTCCTGCTTACGGTAGCCATTGCCCTCCGGGTCAATATCCGAATTATAGCCCGACGCTTTGGTGATTATTTTGTCTTCCATCTTGTTCATCAAGCGACCAACTCCCCCAAACACCGTGGCCCCGGCTTTTTCTTTCCAGTAACTGCCGGCCAAAGTTCCGCTAAAGGTGGCCTGCAATGACCCATCGGCTCCTTTTTTCACCACAATGGTCTCCGTGCCGTTCTGCGACTTACCCACATGGTATTCCATCCGGGGCGTTTTGGTTTCCTCCACATATTTGATAGCCGCCAGCCCTTTATATTTGCCCAGTTCTTCGGCCTTACGCTGGTTTTCTTTCGTATCAGGCCGATCTGCATCTACCACCAAATAAGTACCCTCGTCGATAGTATCGGGGTTAAGGTAGCCGCCCAGCCAGATTCGGAGCGATTTGTCAGGGCTGATCGAGTTGGCCGTTACCCACCACATATTTCCCACCATAATCCGGCGGGGAGGGGTTTTGTATTCCTTGCCGTCGATCATGACCGAAAGAGTATTATTGTTTTCGATTTGCGCCATCGAAGCCGTTACGGCCAAAAGGCAGGCGAGTAGTGTAAAATAGGTTTTCATGTCGTGACAATAAGTGAATTAGTGTTTATTTTCACCAAGTAAATATATCAAAAGTTAACATTAATCTTACCGAACCGCTTATCAAACGGTTGTCCGTTTACCCTGATGCCCTTCCCATTCTTACCCTGCAACGGCAGGCCTTTCCTCCCTATCTTTGCTACCCGAATAACCACCAACTCATGCCCATTTCCCCCATCGACCGTTCCCGTCAAGCCGAGTTTCAGCAGTTTATCGACCAGAAAACAAAACCCCTCGGTGCCCTCGGCCAAATCGAAGACCTCGCCCTGCAACTGGCTCTGATTCAGCAGACAACAACCCCTACACTCTCCACCCCGCACCTGCTTGTGTTTGCAGCCGATCACGGTCTTACTGCCGAAGGTGTGAGTGCTTATCCCTCCGCCGTAACCTATCAGATGGTGCTGAATTTCCTGGCCGGAGGAGCGGCCGTAAACGTTTTTTGCCGCCAGAATGGCCTGCAATTAGTGGTTTGCGATGTGGGTGTAGCGGGTTCTTTTGACCAAAATGAGCGTGGCATCTCCATGCCGGGCTTTGTAAAATATAAAGTGGCTCCCGGCACCCGCAATATGCGCTACGAACCAGCTATGCTACCCCACGAATGCGAAGCCGCTATGGACGCGGGCCGCACCCTCGTGGATGGCGTGGTGTACCGAGGCTGCAACGTGATTGGTTTCGGCGAAATGGGTATTGGCAACACCTCGGCTGCAGCTTTGCTCATGCACCGGTTCACGGGCCTCCCCCTAACCCAATGCGTGGGGCGCGGCACCGGCCTCGACAATGCGGGACTGTCCCATAAACTCGCTGTACTTCAGGCCGTTTCTGACCAACATGCTACCGCCCAAACCCCGCTCGATTTGCTCACAACGATGGGTGGCTTCGAAATTGCGGCCATCGCGGGTGGGATGCTTCGGGCCGCCGAAAACGGCATGGTGATTCTGGTTGATGGGTTCATTGCCACGGCAGCCCTGCTCGTTGCCCAAGCCATCGTCCCCGCCGTGCGCCATTATTGCGTGTTTTGCCACCAATCCGACGAAGCCGGTCATCAGCTCATGCTCGAAACCCTGAACGCCACTCCCCTACTGAGCTTATCCATGCGCTTAGGCGAAGGCAGCGGTTGCGCCCTCGCTTATCCGCTGCTTCAAAGCGCGGTGGCCATGCTGGCTGAAATGGCTTCATTTGCCTCGGCAGGGGTATCCGAGAAGGTATAGGTAACAGGTTTATTCCCCCTTTACTCCCGTCCGCAAATGCGTTTGAAATCGCAGAAGGCGCAGGTTTCGAGTTTGTCGGTTTTGCGGAATGACTCAGTGGGGTCGAGTAAACGCCGGAGCATCAGGCGGAGCATTTCCTCGGAGGCTTCGATGAATTCAGCGGGAGTTTCGTCGGAGCCGTGGAAATGAACGGTGTTGGTTTTCAGGCCACCTTCGATATCTCGAAAGGAATAGAACCCCGCCGTGACGGGCAGATTTTGGGGGTTGTGGGTTTTGCTGTCTTTCAGAAACAGGTACTTGTAAAGCCACAATTGCCGAGCTTTGCCCCATTTCGGGCCGGTTTCGAAGGGCAGGCGCGCTACCATATCGCTGCTTTGGCTGGGCAATTCGACCTTGCCGGTTTTATAGTCGATGATGCGGATGGTTTGGCCAAGCCGTTCCACCCGGTCAATTTTGCCGCCGATGTTCACCCGCACCACCTCGCCCCCGTCGAGGGTCACGTCGAGCCGGGTGCCGTAGCGTTCTTCGGTACTAATTACCTGTAAGCCGGTGAGTTTGGCTTGCCGTTCCTGAAAATCGAGCATCAGTCGCTGGGCCACATCGTAGAGTAGCAGGTTAATTCCCGACTCCATCACGCGGCCTTTCATGACCTCTTTGAAGGTGGCTTCGAGTTCGGCCTGCACCATGTCGAGCGTGACCATTTGGCCGCCGATTCGGTACTTGGCATCTAGGTTTTCGAGGGTTTTGTGGAGCCAATCGCCAAACTCGGCGGCACCCATTTTCTCTTCCACTTCATCTTCCTCGGCAATGCCCGCCACCCGGCTGAAATAAAAACTCAGCGAACAGTCGATAAACTGGTTCAAAGCCGTTGGATACAGCCCTCGTCCGGTGAGCAGGGTCTTCAGTTTGGCCATAACTTCCGGCGATTTCGCGACCTCCCAACCCTGTGGCACGGCATCGCGGACTTTCTCTTTCCCAAACCGAACTAAGGGTTTAGAGATTGTGACGGCCCCGTTGCTGGCTGGCACCAATTCATGCTCGATCTGGCGAATAAACCGGCTGGGTTCGCCTTTTCCGTTGCCGTAGGCATCGGGCGAGGTCGTGTGAATCAGCACCACTTCTTTGGCCCGTTGCAGCAGCCGGTAAAAGTGATAGGCCATAACAGCCTCCTGTTCGCGGTAGGTGGGCAATTTCAGTTCGGTACTTATATCAAAGGGAATCAAGGAGTTAAGTCGTCTGGTTTGGGGCAACATTCCCTCGTTCACGGATACCACAATGACGCGCTCAAAATCCAAGGCCCGCGTTTCAAGCATACCCATCACCAGCAAATTACTATTGCCTTCACTCGTGAACGGGATGCTGGTTTGCCGAACGAGTTCGTATAGAAATTGCCGCAAACTGCGAAGCGTAATTGGCACCCCGGCCGTTTGCGCCTGCCGTTCGAGGGTGGTTTCGAGTTGCTGCAAAAGTGTGTAGAACACATACAGGTACTCGATCTCCACGGCATCCTGAGTGTCACGATACACGTAGCGTAACAGGTCAATCAGGCGATAAAGTGTTCCAATGATTTCAGTCGGGGCCTCGGTGGGCCAACGCAGAAACAGGGTTTTGAGCAGCGGGTCGTTTTGGCCCAGTTCGCGGAGGTCGCGTTCTGACAGATAGACCCATTGGCGACTTAAAATCAACTCCTGAATATGCACCAGCAACGGGCGGGTCTGCGCTCCAATCTCTAACTGCCCCGCGTTTCCGCCCGGCGCATCCACCACCGCCTGTAGATTGCGAATCCGGGCGTAATGTTGCACAAACGGGTGGTTCAGCACCTTCACCACATGCCGATAGTGAAACTTCGGAATGCGGAGGTCGCGGCCATCTTTCGTCCGAAACTCATGCACTGTCCGCTGCATCTCGAACAGCGTATCGATCAGCGTGAACAGCAGCGAGTTCCGCAGCGAGAGACCCATTGTCACGTTCAAGTCCGTCACCGACTCATCCAGCGCGTACAGCATCGGCACCAGCATCGACTCATCGGCCAGAACGATGGCGGTTTTTGGGGCGTGGGGTTCAGGAATGGGGGCATGAAGTTCATTGGGGCCACTCCTTGCCCCCTGCTCCAAGCCCCACGCCCTGTAAATCTGCCCCGCCACTTTTGTTTGCATACTGGCGTTGGGAACGCCTACAATGCGGATATGTTTGGGGAGGTCGGTTAGGGTTTGGCTAATTTGTTCGCGGTTTTCTTTGGTGAAAAACCAGCCGCTTTCGAGGTAACGGCGCAGAAACAAACCGGCTTCCTGCTTCTTGTCGTCTAAATAATAGCGGTCAACATCCCAGATCATCCGGGCTTTTTTACCCCGCAGCAGGGTCTCCATAATGTCGGATTCTGCCCGGCTGAGGGCGTTGAACCCCACAAAATAGGTCATCTCGTAGTCGGCATTGTCGCGGACGCGCTCCACCACCTGCTCGGCCAACTGGCGATAGGCCATACCCCGATAGGCGAGTCCCTGGTTAATCAGGCGTTCGTGGAGGGCGTGGTAG
>JAJAYX010000729.1 GCA_026785985.1 Rudanella sp.
AGCCATTTCCCTGCATCGGCGGTTCGCTCATATATCTCTACCAATGGCTCAGTTTGTGAAATAATTAAATAGCATTGCAGCGATTCTAAGGCCGTGTATTCATGAAGTTTATCGACTGTATCAGTTATGCGTGAATTGTCAGAAGTGATTTCTGCCGTTAGGAGAGCCTGATGTACGATGTGTGAATCAACATGTCCGCCAATTGGCCTTACCAATACATTGGGGTAGCGATAGCCAGTTGTGCTGGCTGTTCGCAACTTCAAATCATGTTGGTTCACCCGAAAGGGTTGCCCACGCAGAGCCAATCGTACGTAAAAAATTAGGTTATTAGCTATATCATTGGCAACAACGGATTCTCCAGCCATCTCAATTAGGTTTCCATGTACAAGTTCGTGTTTTGTTTCTGCCTTCGCTTCCAACGCCAGATACTCAGCCTCGGTATAGAGATGGGGCGTAACAGGCGGGGCAATGGCTTCGGTAATCATAGCGTCCGGCAATTAGTGTTCTGGTAAAAATAACGAATTTTGGCCGAATAACGAATTTTGAAGAGTGTAACTTGCGCCCCAACTGAATCAACAATACATAAACGTAAGTATGGAGTCTATCCTTCCACTTCCCGCCCAGGCCGTTAAGCCCGGCACCAGTACCGGCCAGGAATTCTGGCATTCGTCCGACAAAACAATTGACTCTCACTCGCCCGTTGATGACAAACTGATTGCCCGCGTTTATACCTCGACCCGCGCCGATTATGACCGGGTTGTGGAGACTTCCCGGCAGGCTTTCGCCGAATGGCGGCAGATCCCGGCTCCCAAACGGGGCGAGATTGTCCGGCAAATGGGCGATCAGTTCCGGCTCTACAAAACCGATTTGGGGAAGTTAGTCAGCTACGAAATGGGGAAATCGTTGCAGGAAGGGCTGGGCGAGGTGCAGGAAATCATCGACATCTGCGACTTTGCCGTGGGCCTTTCGCGCCAGCTTTATGGACTCACCATGCACTCCGAGCGACCTAATCACCGGATGTATGAGCAATGGCATCCGATTGGCGTGGTGGGTATTATTTCGGCGTTCAACTTTCCGGTGGCTGTTTGGTCGTGGAATGCTATGCTTGCCTGGGTTTGCGGGGACGTATGCATCTGGAAACCTTCCGAAAAAACACCCCTGACGGCTTTGGCCTGCCAACAGATTATCCAGGATGTGTTGCGCAACAACGACGTTCCCGAAGGCGTATCATGCCTGGTGACGGGCGGTCGCGAGGTGGGCGAATGGCTGGCCCGTGACCCTCGTGTGGCGCTGGTGTCGGCAACGGGCAGCACCCGGATGGGCCGGGCGGTGGGTACGGCCGTGGCTGAGCGCATGGGTCGGAGCCTGCTCGAATTAGGCGGAAACAACGCCATTATCGTGTCGCACCATGCCGACCTGAACATCGCGATTCCGGCCATTGTGTTCGGAGCCGTGGGTACGGCGGGACAACGTTGCACCAGCACCCGCCGGGTAATTATCCACGAAACCGTTTATGACGACGTGAAAAACCGCCTGGCCAAAGCCTATGGCCAACTCCGCATTGGCAACCCCCTCGAAGAAACCAACCACGTTGGCCCCCTCATCGACAAGGCCGCCGTTGACGGCTATCAGGCTGCTGTAGAGGCTGTCCGCGAACTGGGTGGACGTTTTGTGGTGGAGCCGGGCGTGTTGACAGGCAAAGACTTTGGGTCGGGCTGTTATGTGCAACCCTGCATTGCCGAAGCCGAAAACCACTGGCCCATTGTGCAACACGAAACGTTTGCCCCTGTGCTTTACCTGCTCAAATACCGTACACTCGACGAAGCCATTGCCCTCCAGAACGGGGTGCCACAGGGCTTGTCGTCGTCCATTTTTACCTTGAACATGCGCGAAGCCGAACAATTTTTGTCGGCGGCTGGCTCCGACTGTGGCATTGCCAACGTGAACATCGGCACGTCGGGGGCGGAGATTGGCGGAGCGTTTGGGGGCGAAAAAGAAACCGGCGGAGGACGCGAATCCGGCTCCGATGCCTGGAAAGCCTACATGCACCGGCAAACCAACACCATTAACTACGGCACCACCATGCCGCTTGCCCAGGGAATCAAGTTTGATTTTTAACCGAAGTACGTACTAAATATGCCCCAAACCCCAACCTGGCAGGGCGTTTATCCCGCCCTGCTTACCCCCTTCACTGCCGACGATCAACTCGATCTGCCCCTGTTTGAAACCAATATTCAGGCCCAACTCGACGCGGGCGTTCACGGCCTCATCATTGGCGGCTCCCTCGGCGAAGCCAGTACGCTGTCCCGTCCCGAAAAACTGACGCTTCTACAAACGGCCCTGGCCGCAAGTGGTGGCCGGGTTCCGAACGAGCGCGTCCCGAACGGGCGCATCCCGAACGAGCGCGTCCCGGTGGTTATGAACATTGCCGAACAGGCTACCCGCGAGGCCATTGCCTGTGCCCGCGAAGCCGAAGAAAACGGGGCCGACGGTCTGATGTTGCTCCCCCCGATGCGCTACTACGCCGACCCCCGCGAAACGGTGGTTTTCTTCAAAACGGTGGCCGAGGCAACGTCGCTGCCGATCATGATTTATAACAACCCCGTCGATTACAAGATCATGACGACGGTGGCCATGTTCCGCGAACTGGCTGAGTTCTCTAACATTCAGGCCGTGAAAGAATCGACCCGCGACCTCACCAACATCACCCGGATGCGGAACGCCTTTGGCGACCGATTCAAGATTCTGGGTGGAGTTGATACGCTGGCGTTTGAAGCCCTCGTGCTGGGTGCCGATGGG
>JAJAYX010000730.1 GCA_026785985.1 Rudanella sp.
GGCAAACGGTTCAGAATACAAGTCTTCAGGGGCGTTTTCAGACCATTCACGTCCATCCCAGGGTTGTATTGGACATTGCCCACAACGAATCTGGAATCCGCGCTCTATTGCAAACTATTGCCACTATCCCGCACACCCAACTTCGTGTTGTGTTTGGCATGGTTGCCGATAAAAATCCCCAGCTCGTGTTAGATCAATTACCCCATTCGGCGGTGTATTACCTTTGTAAAGCGGATTCACCACGCTCACTACCAGTGGATCAATTGGCATATTTTTTCGAGCTTAACCACCTGACGTACAGATTATTTAACAATGTAAATCAAGCAGTACACCAATCAATTCACGATTCTAAATCAACCGAATTGATTATTGTAACAGGCAGCACTTACGTTGTTTCAGAAGTAAATAAATTAACATTGTGAAAAGAAGAAAACAATACCGATTTACACAAAATGCAATCGCACAAAATGTCATTGAAAACGGTAAACCACTTTACGATACGATAAAAGGGCAATGGCATCAACTTAAATTTAACAACAACAATCCAATTGTTTTAGAGTTAGCCTGTGGCAAAGGGGAATACACGGTAGGATTGGCGCAGGAATATCCCGATTTTAATTTCATAGGTGTCGATATAAAAGGAGATCGCATAGCCAGAGGGTCTCAGATTGCGCTTCAGCAGGAGCTACACAACGTCGCTTTTTTGCGGGCTGATATTCAATATCTGCGTGAGTTTTTCGCCCCCGGCGAAGTAAGTGAAATCTGGGTCACTTTTCCAGACCCACAACCCCGTGATAAACAGGAAAAACACCGCTTGACGCACCCGCGATTTCTTGACCTATATGCTGAAATACTACAGCCCGGTGGTTTATTTCACTTGAAGACCGACAACGCGCCTTTCTTTGACTATAGTCTTGAAACTTTGCCTGCTTTTGGGTTCACTGACCTAATTTATACCCATCATCTGTATGATTCGCCCCTGAACGACATCCATCATGGCATCAAAACAAAGTACGAAGCGATGTTTTTTGCCCAAGGATTTTCGATCAACTACCTACAGTGCAAAAATAAAGGGACACTCGCCCGGTAGCGAGTGTCCCTTATAGGCATTCAACGAACTAATTGATCAGGTATCGGAACGACACCGAACCGATTAGGCCATCAGTTTGACGATCAGATCAGCCACGCGGCTTGAGTAGCCGAACTCATTGTCGTACCAGCCAACAACCTTTGCTAACGTACCGTTGGCGGCCGTCAGTTTTGAGTCGAAAATGCAGGAGTGTGGATTGCCGATAATGTCAATTGACACGATTTCGTCGGTGCAGTACTCCAGAATTCCTTTCAACGGTCCCTCTGATGCTGCTTTAAGGGCGTTGTTAATTTCGTCAACAGTAACTTCCCGCTTCAGTACCACGGTTAAGTCGGTGAGGGATCCATCCGGCGTGGGTACGCGCATGGCATTTCCATCTAATTTCCCTTTTAACTGTGGTAATACCAGGCCAACCGCTTTGGCGGCACCGGTTGACGTGGGTACAATCGAAAGAGCGGCAGCCCGCGCCCGACGCAAATCGGAGTGGGGGGCATCCTGAAGATTTTGGTCAGCCGTGTAGGCGTGAATGGTGGTCATGTAGCCCTTTTCGATGCCAAAAACATCGTCGAGAACTTTGGCCATTGGAGCCAGGCAGTTAGTAGTACATGATGCGTTGGAAACAATTGTTTCCGAGCCAGTCAATGTATCATCATTTACGCCCAGAACTACGGTAGGAATGTTGCCTTTTGCAGGGGCAGAAATTACTACTTTTTTGCAACCAGCTTCGAGGTGCATACCCGCACCAGCTTCATCCACAAAACGACCCGTTGATTCTAAAACAACGTCGATTGCTAAATCACGCCAGGGTAACTTTTTGGGATCACGTTCAGCAAAAGCATGAATTTTCTTACCATCTACGGTAATGCTTTTGCTGTCTGACGAAATTTCTTTCCCAAAACGCCCATGCACGGAATCATATTTAAGCAAATGCGCCAGAGTAGCGTTATCGGTCAGGTCGTTTATGGCAACGACCTCAATATTTTCTTTTTCCAGCATCTGCCGGAACGAAAGACGGCCAATTCGACCGAAGCCATTGATGGCAACTCTAATTTTTCCCATTTCTACCTAAAGGATTGATTATCGGCTCAAAGATAATGGTTTTGGACAGATTGGTAGGAATAATGCGGAAACAACTATTGTCCACTTTTAGTAACTAGAGTGAGAATTAATAGCAAAAAACAGTAATGTATTTAGTATTTAGTCGAATTTATAGTAAATACACGACTAAATACTAGCAAATTAGTAGTATTGTACTAATTTGCTAGTATTTTTAGTTTTAAATCGTTTTTACTAAATAAGTCTTTACTATTTTACTAATTATATGGTTTACTACTATAAAATTTGAGAATGAGAAGAGGCTGTGTCTTTATATATCTATCTCCTTTTAGTAGAGGAATCCATCCCGTTGATGGTTTATGTACGGTAATTTTCGATAGTAATCTCCCTTAAATAATCGTAGGACAAGGGGAAAGCAACCCCTTCTCTTTTATAAACCCGTTTTTGGAACCCAACTGACTTCTCCTTACTGTCCATTGCACTCTTCTGGCGTTCATACCCTGCAACGGCCCCTATATGGCGGATTCTTTAGGTCATTACAGCATACAGGAAGCATCTTTTCTCTTTTGTTCAATAGCGTTATTTTCATACAGTATCTCTTTCAATTTTATGGATAGTATAATTGGCTTAACCATCCACACCAGATTTACAATGTGAAGTCAACTTTCCTATATCGTTATCGCACAGCAGTTCGACAGGCAGGCCATAAATGCGCCTTAGTCTTCAATTGAATTTAGAACACTTAACGAATTTCTACACGTCATAGTTAGCCTGAAAACATACCAATAGTCTTGACAATAAGCTTACGCTAGTTGTCTTGAAAAGCTCATCGTCAAGACACCAAAGAATGTCTCAACCTCATCTTGCTGAAATTTGGCATTCCTCATCCGACTCTAATACAAAAAGAATATATTTGCAGGCATTATCACAGCTATCGTACGGTTCGAAAGCAGAAACCAAATAAAATTCTGTTTTATTTTATAACACTATGGTAATCAACCTCTTAATGTAGTTAAATTAAACTTTTTATTGAACCAGATGAGCGTCAAAGAATCCATTGAACGTGCGTGGAATGATCGCACTATGTTACAACAGGAAGCCGTTTTAAAAGCAGTGGCCTCGGTGATTTCCCAATTAGATAATGGTTCGATCAGAGTAGCTGAACCACCAACTATGGAAGGGGAGGAGTGGGTTGTTAATGACTGGATCAAGAAAGCGATTCTGCTTTATTTTGTTAGTCAGAAGATGAATGAACAAGAAGTAGGCATTTTTACGTTTCACGACAAGATTCCACTCAAGACAACCTTTGCCCGACAGGGGGTTCGCGTTGTGCCTCCAGCCGTTGCCCGCTATGGCTCTTTCCAGGCACCCGGCGTAATCCTAATGCCATCCTACGTAAATATTGGAGCCTATATTGGCGAGCGAACCATGATCGATACATGGGCAACAGTGGGCAGTTGCGCCCAAATCGGGAAAGATGTTCACCTGAGTGGGGGAGTGGGCATTGGTGGTGTACTTGAGCCACCACAGGCGACACCCGTTATTATTGAGGATGGCGCTTTTATTGGATCCCGTTGTATTGTGGTTGAAGGAGCACGTATTGGCAAGCGGGCCGTGCTCGGTGCCGGGGTTACAATTACTGGCTCCTCAAAAATTATTGATGTGACATCCGAAGATGCTAAAGAATACCGGGGCTTCGTACCCGCTGATTCGGTTGTCATTCCAGGTAGCTATACTAAACAATTTCCTGGTGGCAGTTTTCAAGTACCATGTGCCTTAATCATTGGAAAACGTAAAGCGTCAACAGATCTCAAAACATCCTTAAATGATGCATTACGGGAGAACAACGTATCAGTTTAACAGTTGCAATCTACGTGATTTACTTAATATAATTGTCAATAGTTAACAATCATCATTGTAAACACATTTGTAATTTACAAAGTAAACATACAAATGTGTTTACAATGATGATTGTGTATAGGGATTAAATAGTGTAAATTTGTCTTTGTCCTGCTCTTACCAACAAAGGCCCTTGCATTATGTCAATAAACGACAAGATTAAACAGATTCTCATTTCCAAAGGATACTCACCTTCACACTTTGCTGATGAGATTGGGATTCAGCGATCAAGCATTTCTCACATCTTGTCAGGGCGGAATCGTCCGAGTTTTGATATTATCCAAAAGATTATCAAGCGATTTCCTGACCTTGGTTTCGATTGGATTCTGGAAGATGAAACACCATCACCTGTTTTCCGGCAACAGTCAGTGCCAACACCCATTCGGAAACCTGAAAATTTCGCTCCTCAAAATCATTTATTAGGTACGGATGATAGACAAAATAGACTGTATCCCAACCGTTCTATTCGTTCAGAAGTAGGTGCATCGCTGCCTACTGAATTCATTGAGGAAATTGGACAGCCTGCTGCCGAGGAAATCAATCAACCAAAAAAGGTGGAACGGATTCTGATTTTCTATACAGACGGCACATTTCAGGAATATAGCCCAGCCATTAAAGTGTAGGGCATGGTACCCAATCGTTAACTGTTCCACGTGGATAAATTGTGGATTACTATTCATTATCCACATCCTGGATAGCTCAAGGGGATTCTTATTATACCTATTACTACCTCTTATACCTTTCTCTTATTCATCAGTGGAGAGCTTACATAGGCCTACTCAGTTTCAGTGGCTGGGGAATGTTATATAATTTATATTATGTTAAGTAATGTTTCCCATTAATAGGGATGGACTTTATGACCACCCCCATTAACCTCTTTTGTATTCCTACTACCTATTTGGCATCTATACAAACAACCTTACGCTCTTCAAATTGTTTCAGAACGTTCTCAGCCTGCTGAATGCTATTGTTCAGTTCCTCCTCATTGGCCTTAACAGCCTTGGCCTTTTGGAAGTAAGGCATTGCCTGTTTAAAACGACCACAAATCTGACCCTCAATTTCCTTACCACGCTTATTATAGTCAGCCATATCCATAGCCCCAACAAGTTTGTTCATTTCCGCTCCTTCGTTGAAGTAGAACACACCCATGTTGAAGTTCGCATCAAAATTATTAGGGTCAATCGCCAATGCTTTTGTGTAATATTCTTTAGCTAAAGTCCGCTCCTGGGTTTGCTTAGCTTGCAAATCAGCAATCTTTTTTTCTGTGGCAACCGCATCCACGCCTTTGGTCTGCTCCTCTTTCACCTGAGCCTCCAGTTCAGTAACTTTTGCTTTGGCTTCGATCTGACGCTTCTGTACATCAGCTAATTGACGCTTGGCATCGGCCGCCTTTGGATTCTTCTTGATCACGCCAGTTAACCGAACAATTTCGCTGTTGATGGCATCGAGTGCATCCTTCTCGGTCGATAATTTCTTGGACAATGAACCTCCCTTCTTAACACTGTCGCTGAGCTTGCGAATCTCTTCGCCCATTTTACTGGCCGCATTGTCATACAGAATGGCCAGATTGACAATATTTTGCACATTGGCAGGATCTTTCTCCACCATCTGCTTCATACCGGCAACGGCTTCATCCATTCGATTAGATGACAAGAGGATGTTCACCCGTTCTGCCCCTAGATCTTTGTTATTGGGTAGAGCAACCAGACCTTTGTCGATAGCCGAAATTGCTTTATCAATCTCCTTATCGTTGCGATACAGGCTGGCGAGTGAGTAATATACACTGGCATCTTTCCCTCCATTGGCGGCATACCGCTCAAAGTGTTCTTTAGCCACGCCATTCTGTTGAGCCTGCTGGGCTGCAATTCCTGAATAGAGAGCCGCCAACGTATCTTTGGAGTTAATGTTCCCCGCCATACTCATCAGTTTCAGCGCGTCCGGGTAATTTTTTGCCTGATACTTAGTAGCCCCCTGCCGCATAAATGCATTATACAAATCGGTACTGGCTAATGCCTCTGTTAATTCTTTGCCCGATTTTCCACCGTTTGCCTCCACTTCGAGTCCTTTTTTATACGACTCGTAAGCCGTCATGGCCGCGTTAGAATCCAGTTTGGAGTACACGCCGGTCTGGTCGTTGGCAATAGCCTGATAGACCTGACCGCGCACTAACCAGGTTTTGGCTTTGGCTGCCGATTTAGCATCGCTGACATCCTTGTCGATAGCGGTTTTAGCTTTGTCCAGTGTACCGGCCTGCAATTGCAGGAGAGCATTCGTTTGGCCGAAAGCTGCCGGTTTTACGGCCACCAGCATCGTCAGGCTGAGAACCGAAGCAACTACGAGTTTTTTCATTGTCCTGTCGTAGGGTTTTGATTGTAGGTTTAAACAAAATTTACAAGTATTCCCGTATTAACTCATCAAGAGGGTCAACGGTTCATTCTGCCACCGGACTATCGGTAACAGTTTCGTCAGAAATTAGACCAGAACCCTCCGCAACTTCGCCTTCGGCGACAATTCCGAAAATGGTTTCTACCTCCTCCTCACGGGTAATCTTCGTAACCGACGAGATCGAATCATTGTCGTTTAGCCGGATCAATTTAACCCCCTGCGTATTTCGACCAATTACCCGAACATCTTCAACCGGAGTACGGATGGCGATGCCGGAGCGGTTGATAATCATCAGGTCGTCGCTATTGGCCACATCAAGAATGGCCACCAAATGCCCGACTTTCTCGGTCACTTTCAGCGTACCAACTCCCTTTGCTCCCCGGTTTGTGACGCGGTATTCGTGTACATCAGACCGTTTACCGTAGCCTTTCTCCGACACCACTAACAATTGCGCTTCCGGTGAACTAATACAAACCATACCCACCACCTGATCGTCAGGGTTTTCGTCGTCCAGAGTAATCGCTTTAACACCTGCTGCCTGCCGACCCATTGGGCGAACCCTCGTTTCGTGGAACCGAACTGCCTTTCCTGAACGCGAGGCCACCACAATATCGTTGTCGCCGTTGGTCAGACAAACCGACAACAGGCGGTCTTCTTCATCAATAGTAATGGCGATGATGCCGTTCTGACGCGGACGCGAGAACGCTTCTAACCTTGTCTTTTTGATGGTTCCCTGCTTCGTACACATCACAATGTAATTATTGTTGATGTAGTCCGGGTCATCGAGGGTCTTGATATTCACCACGGCCCGAACTTTGTCGTCGCCTTCAATATTAATCAGATTCTGCACCGGGCGACCCTTCGCGATGCGGCTTCCTTCTGGCAGTTCGTGAACGCGCTTCCAGAACAACCGGCCTTTGTCGGTAAAAATCAACAGGTATTTGTGCATGGTCGCCGTGAACAAGTGTTCGGTGAAATCATCGTCTTTGGTCGAGAC
>JAJAYX010000731.1 GCA_026785985.1 Rudanella sp.
CCTCATCAACCATGCACAAGATTTGGCGGCTCGCCGTACACCTTGTTTTTTTGTAAAAAATAGGTCATGCATCACCAACCCATCCCCCCCGCTCTCGCGCGGTTTTAACACGCGTGTACGATCAATTGGGTTTTACCCAAAAAAAGGGTAAAACCCTGCCAATAGTCGTCACGAGGTGGAGCCGCGCGCCAGCGGGTGAAGGAATTAAAATTGACATTCGTAACGAACCATGGGGCGACAGACATTTTGCCATTCAATATCCGAATGGAATTGGAATCGATATTGTAAAATATTCGCCACAAGACTAATGGACAGAAAAGAACAACGAACCGCTAACAGCGGTTTGGCAAAAGTGGCGGTTCAGTACTCCGCAGACACATTTGTGGTTAATCAAACATTGGTTCTCCGCATCAACATTTGTGGTAAAAATCGCCACCTTCGCCAAGCCGCAAAACGTTGGCAGCGATATTCTTAGTACAGCTTAATCTTTTAATTTATAAAACATGAAAAGTCAATTTATTCTAGAAAACTTTTTAAAAGCACTACTGTTGTAAAGGATGTGATAAGCAACCGTCCGTTTGCTAAATGCCTCACGCATCTCTTTTTATCAATCACTATTTTGAGCCTTTTGATCGGGTGCATTTCAAATTGTCGCCAGACAGTGGTAGTTTAGGGTACAAATAGACTACCCTAATGACCATGACTGAAGACGAATATATAGCCTTAGCCCGCCAAAAGTACCACGACCTCCAACAACTCAAAACCAAACCCACCTTCTATGACTACGAGAAGTCATTCGACCAGATCTGGCAGGATTTGGGGTGACAGGTGCTGGAGAAATCCCTGAGCGATGTGCCGACTGACCGACGTTAAAAAAAAGATGACAACGCGCTACGGCCAGATACAAATCGCTAATAGTGAGTCATTTAGCCAACACCTAAACGGGTTTGGCATTAGCCCTTACTTACAGGAAAAACTGGTTTTCCTTGGCCAGTTAGACGGCTATGACCAAGCCGCTCAAGTGGCCCAAACGCTGTTGGGGATTCGTATTGCGCCGAGTCAAATTTACCGGCTAACTAATCACTACGGGGCGGCCATCGAAGCGGATTTAGATCAGCCTGTGGCCACCGACCAATCGCCTACAGGTATTGTCTATGTGCAGGCTGACGGAGCCATGCTGCTGACCGATGATGGGTATAAAGAAAACAAGCTGTCGCGTATTTTTAGGGCTACCGACCTCAAAAAGAGTCCAGTAGCGGATCGGGGCGGTTATATTGAGGCCTCGCTTTTTACCGCTCATTTAGGAACTGCCCTTGATTTTACCGCGAAGTTTCGGGTGCATTTGGACGCTTACAAACCATTGGGGGCGGATCTGGTCTTCATCAGTGACGGGGCGGTCTGGCTTCGGCAACTGATGAAGACTCATTACCCAGAGGCCACATTGATTTTAGATTTTTGGCACGCTATGAGCTATATCGGCACGGTCGGTGTAGCGGCTTACCGCACCCAAAAGAGCCGGGACGAGTGGATTGAAGAACCGCATAAACTACTCTTAAATAGCGAGTTAGATGCAGTTTTGGGCCACATTAAAGCACTCCGTATCAAAGCGGGCCTACGGGATTCAGTTTATAGTTACCTGGAAGCCAACCGCGACCGGATGGACTAGGCGGGTTATCAAAAGCGGGGCCTGTTAATCGGCTCGGGGGCGATTGAATCGGCTCACCGGACGGTGGTACAAAAACGATTGAAACGATCGGGCCAACGCTGGAGTATACCCGGTGCTCAACATGTGCTGAACCTACGTACCTGCTTGATGAGCGATCGATGGGAGTTGGTCAGAAAGCATGTCGAACCCTTTAACTACGCAATGGCCGCATAGCGACAATTTGAAATGCACCCAAAATGATTCCGGGCAAAGGTGAGGTATTGCTGCCAGTCGTAGCGGGTTAAGTTGTGCGCCCCTTCGCGCAGGTGATATCCTAACGCGGTGTTGAAAACCGGTACGTTAACCGCAGGCTGCACGGTGGCAGGCAGCGGGCCAATGCCGTACAGGGCATACACGCTCTCAGCATTCTTGAGGGCCAGAAAGGAACCCAGCGGGTCGGCCCACTTATCCTCGCTTGCCGTACCTACATATACGGCACGGGGTGCTATGAGGGCCAGTAGCATGTGCTGGTCCACCGGCATTGAGTCTTCCCGGTCGTTATACTGATGGAAGTGGGGCGTAAACCAGTGGGGAAAGGCCGTGTTGGTCAGCCGCAGGTTTTCGCCATACCGCCGACGAGACAACCAGGACCCGCCGTTACCAGCCAATGAACACCGATACTGGTTGCAGACTCACCGCCAACTTTGTGAGCAGGGTCTGGAGCAAGAGCCGCCGGGCATTGTCTGGCTGGATGCCTGGGGGCAGGCACTCAACAAGCGGGCCAAACAAACCAAGGAGCGCAACCTCCTGGATCGACTGGTGGCCCACGAGTCGGCCGTGTTAGCCTTTGGCTTCGAGGTTGGTCGCAGAGCCGCCACTAACCCCGCCCGGAGCATCGTCAGCGGGTGATTGGCAAGGCTCTACTTAATTCTATTGAGGACGTTCGTGAAGAAGCTAATGGCTGAGTGAATTAAATAGTAGTACCTCGCCGATGCCCGGCGGCTGAATACACCAACGGTGTACGGACGAACCCGCGACCAACAATTCGTCAGAATGCGTCGAGCATTCGGATGTAGAGGCCCGTCGTCCGGTTGGAATTAAGGGCCACGTCCGTCCGCAGATAGACGTTCTTTTTGCGGTTCAGCAGCAACCGCAGCCCCAGCCCGCCCGCCGACCGCGTGGTCTCTGCCGAGAATTCACCGAGGGTTGGGGCCACGCCCCCGGCCGCTACAAACGCAGCCGCCACCACAAACCGATTCAGGGTGTAGCGGTATTCGGCCTGCACCGACCAGAGCTGCCGGTCGCGGTAGCGGCCCTGTACAAAGCCCCGCATCATGTTCGGGCCGCCCAGCCGGGGCAGTTCGCGCAACGGCACCGTACCCGACGTGAAATGAGCAATAGCCTGAAATCCAAGCCGGTGTCGGGCATTGAGCGGAACGTACCTCCGCAGGTCGAACAGGTGTTCGGCGTACTCGTATTGACTGCCCAGCTTGCGGGTATAAACCTGCGTGGCCCACTCGGCATACCAGCCGCGCGTAGGGCTAAAGGGATTGTCGCGGTAATCGACCAGGAGCGTCGGCCCCAGCCCCGACACCACGCTGCCCCGGCTGCCGGGTATCGTTTCGGAAACCCCGGCTTGGTCGGTGGTGCGGAGGTGGCGCGTGTAGCTGTAATGCTGGCTGATGCCGGCAAACACCCGCCCGCCCAAGCGTCGCCAGATCCGGTGTTGCACGTACCAGCGTTGGTAGGTCAGCACAGCGTAATCCCGTTCAGGAAGGGTTTGGTTGCCTACGCCCCAATAATCTTCCGCATAGTCGATGTAGCCGCCCCGGCCCCGCAACACATACCGTTCAGCCGCACCGTAGGTATTCCAAACGCCCTCAATGGCGAGTTGCCGACGGGTGCTGTACAGCACGTGGACAAAGGCGTAGGAATCGCGGGTGTGCCGGGCGGCAGAATCGAGCCGTTGCCAGTAGCGGTTCCGAAAGCGGGGTTTGTCGGGTTGACCTGTGCCGGCATTGTAAAAGTAATCGAGGGTAAGGCCCCCTTTCACACCGATCTCCGGCCCGGACTGTAGCACGGGCAGGGGTACAAACCGCAGCGGTCGGTTAGTGAGCGAATCGGGGTTTAGTTTCCGCCAGAACGACGATTTGGTTTGCGCCCACCCGGCCGTTGACCCGGCCAGCCAGAGCAGCATCGTGAAGCCAGTCATGGCCGGGAATCCATATCGATATAGTTTAAGCGTAGCAGGAAATCTTACAATATGCATCATCAGTGGGTCGAGCAAGTAGCCATTGTTAGAACGGCGAATGACTGGAGGATTGTTCCGGTACACCGGCTCAGATGACGGAAACCAACCTCCGCATCCGCATCTAGCCCCTACCAACGCTGCCCGTTATCGCTGTTTTTGAGGTGAAAATAACTCCTTAAAAAACCGGGTACAACACCGTCGCATAAACACTCCATGCAGGAAGCTGCAAACGCATTTCCGTTTGAGCGTATGCCACTTTTTCTGTTTAGAACGTAAAGCGGATGGTTGGTACGGGAAAGAAACCCTGCTGGTACTCGGTGGAGAGTAGATTGTTCGTGCGGTTGTACCCCTGCCGAAATACATTCTGGTTATTCGTCGCGTTTTGCAGGTCAAGCGCCAGTTCGAGCGCGGTGCGCCGGAAGCTGCGTTTATAAGCCGCCTTCAGGTCGAGTCGCAGATAAGCAGGCTGCCGCTCGGCAAAGCTGTAGCGCAGGTCCTCCACCGGTTCGCCCGCCCGTCGCGATGCTGCCAGGTTGAGCGGGGTGAAATAGCGTCCTCCGGTGGTCGTAAAGCGAATGTTCAGGGCAAAACTGCTACCGGGGCGCTTCAGTTTCCACTCCCGCCCACCCAACAGGTTCAGCACGTAATTGGTATTGAAGGCGGTGTTTCGCCACACGCCGTCAGACCCCCGGTAGTTGGAGTTGAACAGAGAGCCGGTTACCAGTATGTACAACCCCTGCTGCAAGGGACGCTCCAGCGTGAGGTCCAGCCCGTAATTCCGGCCGGTGCCCGCGTTAATAAGGCTAAACTGATCGATTGGTGCGGCACCGGACCCTTCGTTCAACAGACTAAACGGCGACGGATAGGGGTGAACCGGTATCTGATCCAGGGCCTGGTAGTACGTCTCAATTTTAAGACTCATCCGCTGGCCAAGCCCCGTTTTATAACCAGCCACCACGTGATGACTGCGCGAGAACCGGAGCGAACGGTTGGTGGCATTGCCAGCGGGGTCAAGTACGAAGTACGTGTAAGCTCCCTGCGTCTGATGGTGCAGCCCGTAGCCGAGGGTCCACTCGGCCCGCTCACCGACGCGGTAGCTGACCCCCACCCGTGGCTCCACAACGGCTTGTTGGTTGATGTTCAGGTATTGCAGGTGCAGCCCGCTATTGATGGTCAACTGGTTGCTGGCCCGCCATCGCCAGTTCAGGTACGTCTGCGTGAGCACGAGGGCCTCGTCAAAATTGGCCCAAATGCGTTGTGTAGTCGGGCTGACGGCCTTCCGGCGAAAGATTTCGGTCTGACTGTAATCGACCATACCACCCAGAAACAGACTGTTGCGGGCGTTGATTTTATGGGTCAGGTCGGCGACTAAGGCATACTTCAGGGACGTAAACGTAGCATCTGTTACCAGAAAAGCGGGCCGTCGAGGCTCGTTGATGGCAATAGAGTCTTCGCGGTACAACTGATTGGCGTAGGTAACACCGGCTACCACTTTGGCAAAAGTTCGGGCCGACAGCCGGGCTTCGTAGGTAACACCCCCGATGGCGGTGCGAAACTCCGGGTAGATATTCTGATCGACACGCCCATAAAAGTCGGTACGGGTCGTATCCACATCTTTCCCCAGGAGGTTAATCTGACTGATGCCGCCCAAGCCGAAGATGGTGATTTTCTGTCCGTCGCGCAACGGAAACGAGAGTTTCAGGTTCACGTCCTGGTAGAGCGGGGGGCTGGTGGTTCCGATCTGCACCCCCAGATTCCGCAGCAGGCCCAGGGCCGTGTAGCGGTAGTTAATCAAGTACGAGGCCCGGCGCCCGGCGGGTTTTTTTTGGGTGGCCCGCAACGGACCCTCTGCCCCTAGTTCAAACCCATTGAATCCGAGTTGAGCCAGGTATTCCCGGCGTTCGTTGTTGCCCTCGCGCAGCCGCAGGTCAAACACACCCGACACCCCGTTGCCATAGTTGGCCGGAAAGGCACTGGTAAAGAAGTCGCTCTTAGCCAGCACGTTGTTGTTGAGCATACTCACCACCCCGCCCGTGTTGTAGGTTGAGCCGTAGTGATTGGGGTTTGGAATGTTCATGCCTTCCAACTGCCACACCAGCCCCAGGGGCGAGTTGCCCCGCACGATGATGTCGTTGCGGGAGTCGTTGTTGGCCACTACACCAGCGAAGTTGGCGGCCATCCGGCTGGGGTCGCCCAGCGAACCGGCATACCGCTTAGTTTCTTCCACATTGAACGACCACGCACTTAGCGTGGCAATCGGGCTGTTGGTCACCAGCGGGTCCTGCTCCCGGTTGTAGCGCACAGTTACCTCCTTCAGTTGGGTGGCCTGCTCGACCAACTGAATGGTTAAGACCACTTCTTTGCCACTGCTGATGTCCAGATCGGCTACGGTCTGGGGTTCATACCCCAAAGCTGACACTACTACCGTTTGGCGACCCAGCGGTACCAGCGGCAACCGAAAATACCCTTCGGCATCGGTTAGTGTACCCAGCGTTGACCCGTTCAGGGCGATAGCCCCCCCCACTATAGGCTGCTGCGTGCCCTGCTCCACAACCCGGCCACGCAGCGTTTGGGTTGTCTGAGCCAGCGTCCGTCCGGATAACAGGCCGATAAATAGTAGAAAAGCGATACGAAAAGCGATACGGCTCATGATACGGTTGGTTTATACGTTTTCACGCAAATCTCCCTACCGAGTTACCCGCAGGCATTTACCTATGTAAAGAAATTTCGTCCGGGTCAGCTATTCTTCAAAATAGTATCTGCCAAAGCCGGGCTGATCCGTTGAATCAGCCGCAGCAAACCGACCTTCCCCACGTTGATCTCCCGCCGATTACGGGCGAAACCCCGTAGGAATTCGTCTACAAACTGATCGGGGCTGATCTTGTTACGCCCCCGTCCGGCCGTCATTGGTGTATCCACTAAGGGCGGAATCACTTCCATCACGTGCACCGATGTTCTGGCCAATTGGTAACCCAACGCTTTGGTAAAGAGGTGAAGCCCGCCCTTCGTGCCGCAGTAGACCGGGGCCGATTGCTTAGGCACCAGCCCCAGGCCCGACGAAATGTTGACCAGAGCCGCTTCGGGCTGGGCCAGCAGGGTAGGGAGCAACAGCGACGACAGCCACAGCGGAGCCAGCAGATTAACCGTGATCTCGTGCGTGATGGCCGGCAAGTGCACAGCACCCTCGGCAAAGGGGTAATTATACTGAATACCCGCGCTGTTAATCAGGACATTCAGGCGGGGAAACTGCTGCTTCACCTGCGTCGCCAACGCTTCAACCAGCTCAACGTCGGCCAGATCAGTAGCAATCGGATGAACGTGGGGGGATTGGGCGGCCAGCTCGTCCAGCACGAGCTGGTTGCGGCCTACAGCGATGATGGTATTACCTAATGATGCCAGCCGGTTGGCCAGCGCGTAACCAATGCCCGATGTGGCACCCGTTATCAGGATCGTATTTTCCGATAGTTTCATGGCAAGCCGGCAACCGGATGCAGTGAGACCGTTTACTGACTCACCCTCGGTTACGTGGTGCAAAATTACCCGGCTCCCGGTGGCCCGGCATCCACATAGGTTAAGAAAATCAGCGCCTGCTGGCCATTTTGGCCCGAATACGGGATAATTGGGTGGGGGTGATACCGAGGTAGGAGGCCACCTGGTATTGGGGAATGAGTTGCTCTAAGCCCGGATATTCCTGCCTGAATTGCAGATATCGCTCGTCGGCGTTACGCAGGACTAATTCCAGTTCACGCTGCTCTTTATAAACGAAATAGCCTTCGGCAAGCCGCCGGGCAAAGCGTTCGCAGTCGGGATACACGTCGTAGAGACCGGTTAGGCTGGGGTAGTCCACCACAAACAGGCTGCACGGGGTCAAGGCCTGGATATAAATCTGGTTGGGCTGACCCGTTACCAGTGAGCTAAACGCTCCGATGAAGTCATCCGCCGTGAAAAACGTCTTGTTGTATTCCCTCCCTTTCTCATTTCGATAGAATGCCCGCAATGCGCCTTCCACCACGTAAGCCGCTGTTGTTTCAACGCGACCAGCCTCGGCGAGATACTCGTTTTTAGCCAGCGACTGAACGGTAAACAGGGCGGCTACGGCCTGCCAGGCCGGTTCAGACAGGGGCGATACCTGATTGATGTATTGGCGTAAGCGGTTCATGGATGACAACAGGACCTTTTCATAAAAATAGGGATTGGACTCCGATTTGTCATTTACTACTTCGCGTTAAAATGACTCCGGGCAAAGGTGAGGTATTGCAGCCAGTCGTAACGGGTTAAGTTATGCGCTCCTTCGCGCAGGTGATACCCCAGCGTTGCGTTGAAAACCGGCACATTGAAGGCAGGCTGCACAGTGGCATAACCACCGATAGTTGGGGCAATCATTGGGGAAATAGCTACCACCAGTATAAGCGACAATAAAACCTGAACAAGCTACGTTACCGGAAACAGATCGCGAACGAAGGCCTGAGCCGCTACGATGCCTACACACCCACTCAATGCCTACAGGAACCGCATCAAAATCAGGGCTTCGACCGACGTACCATAGGCACAACCCACCAATGCAAGCATATACACACTCAAGCCTGCATAGAGCGGCTTCTTTCGCCCATACCGACAAGCAAAAGCCCGTAAAGAAGCTGCCCGGCCGAGAGGCTAGGCAGGTAGGCACTCTGGGATAGCTGCATGGGTGATATGGAGGTTGAAGATTGCTGGTAATAGCCGAAAATCCTGACAAATACGTATCAACCGAGAACGGGCTGATGGCGGACAGCATCCCTAAAACAAGGATAATGGAAGCGTATCGTGGACGTGTTATGGTATGGCCTGGTCATTAGGTTAGCGTTGGTTTCGTGCCGGTGTCCAGCTACTACGCCCACCCTTAGCTGCTAAAAATTGCAGGGCTGTCTGGTGGCAAATCAATTGCGCGTCAATCAACATCTCCGGTGTATGAACCACCGCTTCGCCATGATCCGTTTTTCCGGAGAACCCGTGACTGGGCGACTCGATCAGCATACTCAGTACCCCAAATGTAAATTCAATGCCCCATCAAGGTTGTAGCCCACGGGGCCTCCAGCACGGCGTGGATTGGCTTCTACAGCCGGATTTTTTGTTTTTTGAAGCCCATTGAGGGCCAACTCGGTATGAATATGCGTGTAAAGTGAATCAAATGTTGGGGACAACGCAGGTTCTAAATAAGCCCGGAAGGCCGTTACATAGGTTGCTCCCGTGCGCATATTCAGGAGCAGGTCTGGTTTTCCCCGCTCGGTTAGATTAAAGAGTGCCTGCGTTTCCGGCTGTCGTTGGCCAAAAAAATCATCGTGCTGAATATTTACCCCAGCATCGTTGGGATAACCACCGGGGAACCCGACTGTAGGGAAATCCAACGGGATAAATTCTTTTATCATGGGCCATCCCGTGATGGTACCATCTGCCTTGCCGCCTGTGTTGAGGTATTCATGAACAGTCCCATTTTGCCCTCTAAACAACTCCATATCCAACGGAATACGGTCTCTGCCATCCGGGTTTACGATTGGAATAAAGATTAACCGATCCACTTTTGCCATTGATGCCGAAATGTCCGGCCAGTCAATACCCCGAAGGTCTTTACCCGTTTCAATAATAGCGATCAGGTTTACGATACCGACAATGCCTTCAAATTCGCCACCATGCACCCCGGCTATACCCATATACACCCGTTTTTGATGGTCTTTCCCCCGATAGACTGCTACATTGCCAAAGCCAAGTGCGCCTGAAAACGTAGACGTACCCTTTCCCTGACGGGCCTTGCCATAGAAAACGGCGTAGATTGGCTTCCCCCCCGCCGATTTGCCGATTATTTCTACGGTTCCTTTATGGACATTTTTCTTGATAAAACGAATCACGTTGGCCGTTGAACTTATCCAAAATGGGGGAATATTTTCCCGCTCGATGAGGTAACCGTTGGGTATCTGAAACGATTTGTTCGTTTGGTTTTTGATTTTTAGTGACTGGCCATTTGACGTAAGCGATTCACCAATAAGGAGTAAAATAGCAATACCTTTAAGCAGACGTACGCTCTTTTTAGAACTTGCTGGTGATATGAAGGAGGTATCATAGTTCATAAGTACTGGATCTCCATTTAAAATTTAGCTATTTATTCCTAGTAATCTCACAAACTATTCTTAGCATTTAATAGAGTTTAGAGTGTAATTTATTTAGAAAATTACGATAACGTAGGTGAGTCAAAATCATTAATAACTCAATGTAAATACTCTCAAAAAATCTCCTTTATTTTTAGGGAGTTTAACTAGTATAGTCTCGTCAGTTTGCTTGAAAACAACGGATTGGCCTAGATCATTTTTTATCGAACGTACTTTTCGATTATTACTTCTTAGTGTAATCTGTTCGATGGTATCATCAAATACGAAAAAATGAGTCTTATTCCCTTTTTGCGTACTCGTGAACTTGCCTTCTTCGACAAAATCACCTCCTCTGGTCCCGAAAATGGCATCGCTATGCGCTTTCACCCACTTACCAACCTCTTTCATATTGGCAATAATAACGGGTTCAAAGGTTCCATCGGCCCGAGGACCGATATTGATCAGATAATTACCTCCGCTGCCCACTGTCTGCACTAAATCAACGATAATTTCTTTGGGTGATAACAGAGTCGGGTTGGGTTTCCAGGACCACTGCGATTTATCCACCGTGACCCACGCTTGCCAGGGGTTCGTAGATTTCGATAACAGGTTGGGAGTCTCCTGCGATAAATTGCTCGTGAAGCGCTCTCGCTCTTCGAAATCGCCCGCAAAAATATCGGCCCGCCACGGTTCTTTTTTACTATAGGGAGGGGGGGGATTACGGCCTTTATCGGTTCGACTATTTACCAAAACAGCATCGTTAAGTTTTCGAATGTATAAATACATATCACTGCCAATTTGATGAGTCCAGGTGGGATCCCAATCCCCATCAAACTGAATAAGTTGCGAATGATAGGTTGTTATCAGTTCACGAATTTGATTCTTGGCATAGATCCAGTACCGATTTTGATTTGGTGTATCCTGGCTTGTTGGAAATAAGTCGCCCGGCCCACCTTTACCGTAAGGCTGATAATCAGGGTGATACCAGTCAAGGGTAGAATAATACGTACCAAAAACGATTCCTTTTTTCTGACAGGCATCGCTTAATTCTTTTAAAATATCCCGCTTGAAAGGCGTTGCGGCTATATCATACTCCGAGTAAGCCGAATGCCAGATCGAAAAGCCATCGTGGTGTTTGGCTGTAATGATGACGTATTTCATCCCAAAATCCTCCATCAATTTCACCCATTCATCAGCATTGAATTGGGTAGGATTAAACTGCCTGTAAAACGCATCGTATTCAGCTTTGGGCGTTTCTTTTCCTCTGGACCAACTAATCTCTTTTCCGGCTATAACGTTTGGACCCCAATGAACACTTAATCCATACCGCAAATCGTTGAAACGCTCAATTGATTTCTGATTGGTATAAATACCAGGATTTAATTCGCCACCTCCTGTTTTTTGGGAAAAGGCATGATGACTTAGCAAGTAATATATAAAAAACAGAAGCAGATTTTGTGCCTTCATAAGTCATGAAACTACCTGATAGTTAATGAAAATTGCGGGTGCATATAATCAAACGTTAGTAATACGGTTGATTCATTACTTACTTTTTCGCTTTAAAATGATTCCGGGCAAAGGTGAGGTATTGCACCCAGTCGTAACGGGTTAAATTATGCGCTCCTTCGCGCAGGTGATATCCTAACGCGGTGTTGAAAACCGGTACGTTAACCGCAGGCTGCACGGTGGCAGGCAGCGGGCCAATACCATACAGAGCATACACAGACTCGGCATTTTTCAAGGCTACGAACGAACCCAGCGGGTCAGCCCATTTATCCTCGCTTGCCGTGCCCACATATACCGCACGGGGTGCTATGAGGGCCAGCAGCTCATGCTGATCTACGGGCAGCGAATCTTCCCGGTCACTGTACTGGCTAAACCGGGGCGGAAACCAGTGCGGAAACGAGGTGGTTGTCATCTTTACCGTTTCGCCATAGTGCCGACGAGACAACGAGGACCCGCCATTCCCCGAACAACTGGAAACAACCAGCGCAAACCGCTGATCCTGAGCACCGCACCACAGGGCGGCTTTTCCACCCCGCGAGTGTCCAATGACGGCCACTTTGTTTTTGTCGATCTGCACGTCCTGCTGTAGATAATCCATCACCCGACTGGCTCCCCACCCCCATGCGCCCAAGGCCCTCATGCCATTGTCCATGTC
>JAJAYX010000732.1 GCA_026785985.1 Rudanella sp.
CTCATCAGTCGCTCATCAGTCGCTCATCAGTCGCTCATCAGTCGCTCATCAGTCGCTCATCAGTCGCTCATCAGTCGCTCATCAGTCAACTACTCTGGCTACCGGTTAGATTCTTGCTTTTTCTGGTCTTCGCCCCTGTCAATGGGCTAATGACCGTTTGGGGCCATTTGGCACTATGGCTCAATTGGGGATCACCCGACGATCCGCTTGGGTACACCATCGAAGTTCGGAAGTAACACAAGATTGGGGCGTTAGTAGAGCAGCGGAAAAGTACCTAAATTTGGGGCAAACAATAAGCAACATGGAGACAATTAGGCAGCCATTGAGTCAGGTGCAACTGGAACTCCTCCGATTATTTAATCGGGATGTGGATGATGCAGACTGGCTTGAAATCCGGCGGATGATTACCCGATATTTTGCTAATAAGGCTACAAATGCAGCCGACAAGCTATGGGAGGAGCAGGGCTGGTCTGATAACACCATGACGGAGTGGTTGAATACCCATCAACGCACTCCCTACAAACAGCCATGATTTCGCCGGAAACCCGGATTGTTCTGGATACGAATATTCTCTTGGTATCTATTCCAAGCCGATCACGTTATCATGCCATTTTTCAGGCTTTTCTGGAAGAAAAGTTTACACTGTGTGTCACAACCGATATTCTGGCTGAATATGCTGAAATACTTGGGCAACGGGCTAATCCCATCGTAGCGACAGACGCGCTTGAAGCCATCGACAGCGCGACAAATGTAGCCTGGGTTACTCGTTATTATCCCTGGGGGTTGATCGAAGTTGACCCCGACGACAATAAATTTGTCGATTGTGCTATTGCTGCCAATGCTCTTTTCATTGTAACAAACGACCATCATTTCGACGTTTTGCAAACCATTCCGTTCCCTACCGTCAGCATTATCAGGATTGATGATTTTCTGGCCCTTTTGGTGCAGGCATAATGTGCAGTAGACTATACCAAACAGCGGCAGAGATCGGCGCGTTAATAGAGCAGCGAAAGAGTAAGTAAATGCCAGTCAACTCCCCACTGGCCCGTAGTTTTGGGGCAATACCAGTCGCCCGTCAACAGTGAAAGGTTGAATCGATTCGACCGTTACGCGATCAAATTACGGGTGCATTCGGTGAATGATCACATTGTTGGAAAACGGAATGACTGCCGATGGAATCTGCACCGATAGAGTTTGAGTTCCCTGTAGCCATTCGCCCAAAAACGTTTGCAGATGCGGGGCGCGAACTGGCTGATTCCAGTCGGCAGGTAGCTGACCAACGGTGTAGATGCGGTGAATTTCGTCGTCGGGAAGTTGAATAGTGATCGGAAAATAGGTTGGCAGTTCATCGAGTCGAATGGGCATCAAATTGGCCAACACCTCAACCAATGCCAGTTCGGGCGAACTTGAGGCATAGAGAACGTCAACCCCAATCGGATTCCAGCGTTCGCCCCGTTTGGCCGAACCGCCCGCTAACGGGGTATCCAGAAACCGTTGTTTGATTAATCGAAAGACACGGGGCATAGCAGGGTTATCAGCTAATCATCCCCTCCTCAATCCGGCTCAATTCGTCGTCGACAAGGCCAAAACCAGCCAGTGTATCAAGCAAGGTCACTGGTGCCACATTACCGAGCGAAGGACGTGGCGACCGGAGCCAACGGGCAAAAACCGCCTGCCGACCATCGAAAGTGGCTAAACCGTGTTCAATCAATTGTTCCAACAAAAGTAATCGCTCCGTCTTATTGGAATCCAGCGTCTTTTCAGCAGCCTGCCGATGCAGTGAGCGTTCTGATAAATTCAGGATGTCGGCCATCTCCCGGTCAGTCAAACCAATTCGGTTCGCTATTTCGTCCACCCGGCTGCGGGCTTCTCCCTGCCTGATTCTGTTGATCAGAGCAGGGCGACTTTCAACCGTGTAGGTCTGCAAGGCCAGACTTGTCCGGTAGCCAATTAAGTTATTCTGGGCCATTTTGCGCATCGATACTATAAATTCGTCACTAAGATAACTGACAAATGGCCTGTTTGGTGAGTCAGTCAATAAATTTTAGCGTTAAAACCAGCCCTCAGCCATAGGCTTGCCGGTGTTTTGGTTTGTCAATCGAGCTTTTACTCTACTTTTGCAGACTATGCGTAAAGAATTTTCAGCCGGGATCGAGCGGCTTGTGAAGGCCGACGATAAAATCATTTTCATCACCGGCGACCTCGGCTACAACGCCCTCGAAAACCTACAGGCCATTATGGGGCCGCGTTTCATTAATGCGGGGGTGGCCGAGCAAAACATGATCGGGATGGCCGCTGGCATGGCCTACAAGGGTTTTAAGGTGTTTTGTTACAGCATCGCGCCCTTTGCCGTCTATCGGTGTTTAGAGCAATTCCGCAATGATGTTTGCCTGCACAATATGCCCGTTTTCATTGTCGGCAACGGCGGGGGCTACGGCTACGGCATTATGGGCAGTACCCACCACGCTATCGAAGATTTAGCCTGTTTGAGCGGTCTGCAAAACGTGAATACTTACATTCCCGCCTTTGCCGACGAAATTGACCCGATGCTCGACCAAATTATGGCCGAAAATCGCCCGGCTTATCTGCGCTTAGGGGCTGGCCCCAAAACGCTCGACGATGCCGAGCAAACCGGCACATTCAAGCAGATTGTCCGGGCCGAAACCGGGTCTGCAGGAACCGTTGTAGCCCTGGGGCCGGTAGCCGCCAACGTTCTTACGGCCCTGCAACAACCTGATTTGGCGGGGCGGTTCGATGTGTTTACGGCGACCAACCTGCCCTTAGACCTACCCCGCGAACTGGCGCAACGCTGGGCCGGAAAACCACTGCTCATTGCCGAAGAGCACGTGTCGATTGGGGGTCTGGCCCAACAGTTGTCGGTGCAGTTGTTAACGCAGGGAGCCGCTCCGGGCCGGTTTATGAGCTTGTCGGCGCAGGGCTACCCCAACGGGTTATATGGCGACCAGAAATACCATCAGCAACAGTCAGGCCTTGATCCTGAGAACATTGCCCGTTGTTTACGGGAGTTGGTTTAATGGACGTTGGATAGATAGCTATCCAACGTCCAACGTTTCTAAAAATGTCCAGACGTATTACCCCCTTTCTTGCGCTGCTGCTAACTCTGCTCCCCATTGTGGCTTTCTGGCTGTGTTGGGGGCATTTGGCCGTGAACGTACCCAAGTGGGACGATCACGCGCTGAAGGCGTATCTCTTTTATAGCGATCAGGAAACAACGTTTACGGGCAAGATTTACCAGCTTTTCCGGCAACACAACGAACACCGTATTGTGCTGGATCGTTTTGTTACCTGGCTGGATTTCAACCTGTTCGGGAGACTCAACTACTTACACCTGATGATTCTGGGCAATGCCAGTTTGCTGGGGTTACTTGCTATTTTCGGCGCAGTTTTATTTTTGTCATTCCGGGGCACGAGCGGTCCGACGATGCGGAATCCTGATGGTGTGACAACCTCAGGATCCTTTACCTGGCTCCATTACCTCCCTCCTATTGCCTTCCTGCTGTTCAACCTATCGTCGTGGGAGAACGCCTTTTGGGGCATGGCAGCTTTACAAAATTTCTCAGTGGTATTGTTTGTGATCTGGGCCATCTATATTCTCTCGTTCACTCAAAACCTCACCGGAGCCGTTATTCTGGCCATTTTAGCGACACTCACGAGTGGCAACGGCATTCTTATCTGGCCCATTGGCGCCGTGCTGCTGGCGTTGCAACGGCGTTTTCGGCCCATCGTCGTTTGGGGAATTGGTGCGGCCATCGTCATTGGTTTGTATTTTCTCGGC
>JAJAYX010000733.1 GCA_026785985.1 Rudanella sp.
AGTCTGGGTCGATGGGGGGCAAAAGGGGCTGATTGTCGAGTGTCAGGCCGCGCCCGCCCTGGGGTCGAAAATAACTGGTTGCTCCGGCCAATATGCCATAATACCGCTCAAATCCGCGTTGGAGAGGCCATTTTTCCTTTCCGTGCATGCCCACGTGCCACTTCCCGGCCATGTATGTATGGTAGCCGTTGGTTTTCAATACCTCGGCAATGGTCACGCATTTCCGGTTCAGAAAACCTCGATAGCCATCGGTTCCCCAGTCGTTGCGGGCGGGGTTTGGCTCGGGGTCTTCGGCCATTTGTCCAATACCGGTCCGGTGCGCGTTTAGGCCGGTGAGCAGGCTGGCGCGGGTGGGGCAACAGCGGGCATTGTTGTAGAATTGGGTGAATCGCAGACCATTTTTGGCCAGTGCGTCGAGGTTGGGAGTCGGAATTTCGCTGCCATACCCCCCAATGTCCGACCAGCCCATGTCGTCGGCCATAATGACCACTACGTTAGGTTGAATGGGGGATTTTCGGGCTGCTGTTGCCGGGGTGGAGGTGGAGGTTCGCGCCTGTCGAAGGCTGCTCAAAGCAACAAGCAGCAAAATGGTGATGGAGAGGAGTGTAACGTTCATCGACGATAGCGTTGTGGTTTTGATGAGATAAGGGGAATCGGTTCACAAAAACTACTCAGTTCGATTCTGCTTCATTCGGGTAGCCTGCTCACTATTCCCTACCACTGTCGGCTGTTGGCTGTTAGCTGTTCACCGGAAACTACCCGTATCTTTGTACTGTATGATTCAAACACCCCGCGAACTCACCCAACTGCTCCGGCAGGGGAAACTCATTGGCCTGGCCGACGAAATCGGATTCTCCGTAGCCTGCGACCCCCAAAACGATGACGCTGTGGCCAAACTCCTGCAACTTCAGGCCGATATGGAATCGCTTCGGCGGGGCGACCCGTTGTTGCCAACCGTGTTGGTGCAGGATGCCAATCAGGTAAGTTTATACGTAACCAGAATGCCGGAGATCGCCTTTGACCTGGTCGAGTTTGCCAATAAACCGCTGACGGTCTTGTATGCACAGGGTAAAAATGTATCGTCGGTGCTGTTCGATAAAAATCCGGAGATCGCCGTTCGGCGGTCGCTGAATGCTGAAATTCAGCGGTTTATCGGTGGGTATAGCAAGGGTTTGTTAACATTGCCCTTTGAAACGTCGATGCCGCCCAAACCAGCGCAGGACGTGATTGAGGGTGGCATTGGGCAGGTTATACAGGTGATCAAAAAGCCCCAGATTATGCGGCTTGGGTTCAACGGCGAAGTCGAATTTATCCGCCGGTAGTACTTAAGAATGGATAATGAATTTCTCAGCAACACTCCATACTAATCCTGTTTTTGACCAGATCGCGCAACAGGCCGACGCACTTGGCGTTTCGGCCTATGTGATCGGCGGCTACGTGCGCGACCTGATTCTGAACCGACCCTCCAAAGACATCGACGTGGTTTGTTTGGGTAGTGGCATTGCGTTGGCCGATGCTGTGGGTAAGCAGTTGGGCGTGCCGGTGAGTGTGTTTCAACGCTTTGGGACGGCCATGCTCAAAACGCCCGGCGGCCTTGAGGTGGAGTTTGTGGGAGCAAGGCGCGAGTCGTATCGGGCCGAGTCGCGGAAACCGATTGTGGAAGATGGTACGCTTCAGGACGATCAGAACCGGCGCGATTTTACGATCAATACCATGGGAATCAGTCTGATGCGCGAGACCTACGGTGACCTCGTAGACCCGTTTGGGGGACTTGCCGATCTCAAACGCAAAATCATCCGAACTCCGCTTGCTCCTGACATCACGTTCTCCGACGACCCGCTCCGCATGATGCGCGGAATCCGGTTTGCCGCCCAACTGAATTTCGACATTGAGCCGGATACGTTCGATGCCATTGTCAGAATGAAAGACCGAATCGGCATTGTGTCGATGGAGCGCATCACCGACGAACTAAACAAGATTATCCTGGCGCCAACGCCTTCCTACGGGTTCAAACTGCTCTATCACGCGGGCTTGCTGGATCTTATTTTCCCGGAGTTTGTGTTGCTCCGCGGGGCTGAGTTTGTGGAGGGTAAAGGTCATAAAGACAACTTCTACCACACGCTGCAAGTACTTGATAACGTGGTGAACCGGACGAACCCGGCAAAGGCGGCTCCCGACCGCGAAACTGAATTGTGGTTGCGGTGGGCGGCTGTGTTGCACGACATTGCCAAGCCTGCCACCAAACGCTTCGATCAGCGGGTTGGCTGGACGTTTCATGGCCACGAAGACCTCGGTGCCCGCATGGTGCCGACGATTTTCAAGAAGTTTAAACTGCCCCTGAACGAGAAAATGAAGTATGTGCAGAAACTTGTTCGGTTGCACCTTCGGCCCATCGCGCTCGTCAAAGAAACCATCACCGACTCGGCCCTCCGGCGGTTGCTGGTGGATGCGGGCAATGATCTCGACGGTCTTATGGCCTTGTGTCGCGCCGACATCACCTCGAAGAACTACGAAAAGGTGCAGAAGCATCTGCGTAGTTTCGGAAATGTGGAGCAAAAACTGCACGATTTGGAAGAACGGGATAAACTCCGCAATTTTCAGCCCGTTATCACTGGCGAACTGATTATGGAGACGTTTGGCCTGCCGCCATCAAAAGAAGTGGGCGAGATCAAAACTATTATCCGGGAAGCCATCATTGAAGGAACCATTCCCAATACGCTCGAAGGAGCCATGCCGTTTCTGCTCGAAGAGGGGAAGAAGCGGGGGCTTGGAATAAATGCTGAATCTAAATCCAATATCCTGAATTAATGAATAACAACACCCAATTTCGTCGCTTTTTTGGTGCTGCCCTGACTATCATTGGCACCGTCGTTATTTTGTTTGCCTGCGTGGCTTTTCTAAAAGACGGAAAACCCGTCATGGGCCTGAGCGTAACCAAAGGCGAATCTGCCGCACCTTTTATTGTGGGTATGATTTTCTTTCTGTCGGGCGTAAGCCTGGTGCGGGAATCTTAACTCCGTTTGGCCGTTAACAGCCACGAATAGGGGTTGCGGGGAATAGGCAGGCCGCTGGGCAAGAGATGTAGATACATGAGGTGGAGGTGCGTTGGTGAACGGGTTTTATAGGCATTGAAACCGGTGCGACCCATTGTAGCCAATTTCTGGCCGGCCTGCACCCATTGGCCGGGCGTTACGTCGATCACGTTGTTGTGAGCATAATAGAACAGGCCGTGTAGGGCCGGGTCATACACCCAAATCCAGTTGCCACCCCGGTATTCGCTGCCGGGTTTCCAGCCTGTTTCAATGGCTAAAACCAGCCCGCTTGTCATGGCTAAAATGTCAACGGGTTTTTGAGTTCTGTCGTCTGTACCATCCTGGTTCGAATCGCGGACAAAAATATCCTGGGCGGGATGGCTTCCCCGTACACTATAGTCGAATAAATCGAAACCGCTGCCCCGGTAGCCTTCGCCGTGGGTGCCGCCAATGGCACTGGGCCCATAGCCGCGAATGGGAAAAGCAAAATAAGTGCGGGTTCGTTGCAGGCTATCCAGCGAAACACTGTCGGCGCGGGTGAGCATGTCGGCTTCCATAATGGCCCCATAAGCTGAATCTTCCCCCGCGAAACGAGCCTTTAAACCGTTCATAATTACTCTAAAACGAATTCGGGCATCGGTAGGGGTTATGGTTTGCCGCCGTATTTCCACGTATAATGTCTGGAAATCCTGACAATAGCTATAGAGTGTAGGCTCATTGGGGATAATAGGTATAACCTGGGACGATGCCAGGTTGGGGGGGGGGGGGGGGGGGGGGGGGGGGGGGGGGGGGGGGGGGGGGGGGGGGGGGGGGGGGGGGGGGGGGGGGGGGGGGGGGGGGGGGGGGGGGGGGGGGGGGGGGGGGGGGGGGGGGGGGGG
>JAJAYX010000734.1 GCA_026785985.1 Rudanella sp.
AAAAGCCGGACATCACTGCCCGGCTTTCATTGCTTATTTCACTGTGATGGTTCGTTTATCAACCCCCACGCCTTTGATCGTGAGGGATTTCCATTTCTTAGGCAGCTTTGTTTTAAGCTGAACAATCCCTTTGTCGGTAAGGTCGAGGCCGCCGAAACCGTTCAGTACGGCCTGCAACATGCCGCCTGCACCCGTGGCAAAATACGGATTGGTGCCGCCTGCGGTTTCGGCCAACACACCAAACGGCGGCACCATGTTGGGTTTATAACTCCGAATGAACCACTCGTAACCCTTTTCCGAATCGCCAAGCCGGGTGTTCAGGGTTGAGAGCACCGACCAGCCCATTGCCGGGCCTTCGGGTGAATAACGCGGACTGTAATAAGCCAGATCTTTCCGAATCTGAGCCTCATCCGACACAATGGTGAGCGGGTAGGCCAACAGGTTCACGTCGGCCTGTTTGATGGTCACGCCATCGTAAGTCCGGTTTTCTTTTGTGGTGCCATCGGGGAATTTCAAAATCGGAATCTGAGCCGCCACCGAAGCCCAGAGCGGGTTGGTCGCAATGCCCAACTCCTGAGCCGCCTGCGTGGCAAACCCAAGCGAGGTTTTGGCCATCGCGTTCGTGAAAGCGTTATCGTCGATGTTTTCCTGCCACTCATTCGAGCCAATCACGTTGTTAATGTGCAGTTGGCCGTCGGTGCCTTTTTCAACCCGGCTGACCCAGAAATCGGCCACTTCTTTCAGCATCGGGTAGCCGCGTGTGCGCAGCCATTCCTTGTCTTTCGTAACCTGGTAATACTTCCAGAACGACCAGCCCACACAACCCGTGATGTGGTGCTGAAACGGCCCCGTCAAGGCCCAAACGGGCGTGGCTTCCTGCCCGTCGGAGTCAGATTCCCACGGAAACATCACGCCCGCGTAGCCGTGGCTGAAGGCGTTTTGCCGCGCCATCGACATGCGCTCAAACCGGTATTCGAGCAGCGATTTGGCTATTTCGGGCTTCAACACCAGCAACGCGGGATACATCCAGAGTTCGGTATCCCAGAAAACGTGGCCATTATAACCCAAACCCGACAAGCCCATCGGCGACAGACTGTAGGCCGTTCCCTCGCGGGCAAAGGAATAGAGGTGATACAAACCCGAACGCACCGCTTTTTGGTCGTCGCTGTCGCCCTCGATCACAATATCCGACTGCCAGAGTTTTTCCCATTCGGCGTTGTGCCGGGCCAATAGTCGCTCGGTGCGTTCGAGAGCCGCAAAAATTGTCAGGCGTTCGGCTTCGTTATGAGCATCGGCGGTATGGGCGGTCGATGTTACGGAGCCAACCACGCTGAATCGGTAGGTTTCGCCCGCTTTCAGCCGTTTTTTGAACTTGGCGAGGTGCATGTTGTAATCCCAGTCTTCGTGGATCACGTCCGGCTCTTGCCCGTGGGGTTCATTAAAAATAAAACTGGTCGATGCCGCTACTGTGTGCCGTCCACTGGGGCTTTTGGCCACTGATGTCAGCAACCGGATGGTCACGTGCGAGCGGTCGATTTCCGTGTAGAAATTCTTGACTTCTTTCAGGTTTTCGGGTGATTCGATCACGGCCATTGGGATGATTTCGCAATCTTTTTTGGCCGTGATTTCCATCATCGTCAGTTCAGAAAAGGGCAGGTGCCGCAAGGCCATCATTGTTTGCCGAACGCTCACCTTGTCCTTATAATCGAAGGTGGTGGTGAGGGCCGCTTTCTGCATATCGAGCGTTTGGCGGTAGTTGGTGATGTCTTTAGGCCCCAGTCGCATACCATCCACATCGAGGTTCATGTTGGCGAAGTTGAACACCTTCAGAATGTTCGAGACGCGCCCACGTCCGTAAGTATCGAAGGCTCCGTTCAGCACCACATCTTTCACCTTCATCGGCTCCGGCGACGACACCAGCCCGATCACTCCGTTGGCCACCGTGATGCCGTAATAATTGGCCGGATTGATGTTTTGCCCGACAATCTGCCAATCGGCATTGGCGGGGGTTTGGGCGTGCAAAGTGGGCAATAGACTGACATTCAGGCATGATGCAAGTAAATTTTTGTTCATGATGTTCAGCGTTTACCCAATGGTGTCATAAATCTGCACCCGCTCCCACAGATGGGAACAATCGGCCACAAACTGCAAATGGGTGGGGTGTTCCTGATACACATCGTGGGCGGCTTTGTCGGCGAAAACCAGCGTCAGGCCAAAGTCATAGCTGTGGTCGATCACGGGTCGGCGGGTTTCTGCGGGGCGACCAACGTAGGCCGTCGTTATCGCGTCGATGGATGTCAGGATTTTCAAACCCGCGTGGAGGGCATCGTGGTTGGCCTGCCCGGCAGGGTTCTGGAGCCAGAAAAATACAGTATGTACAAACATGGTTATTGGATTTGGGATTTATTCGTTCTTCTCTAATTGCTTCACCACCGTATCGAAGTCTTTTGGGTAGGGAGCCTCGAAGGTGGCCGGTTCGCCATTGAGCAGGTTGAACGTAAGCGAATGCGCGTGCAGGGCCACCCGCTGAATCAGGGGCTGTTCTTCGGTGTCTTGTTTAAGATTGAATTTCTGCTTGATCTGCGACAGAAAAATTGGTTCTCCGCCGTAGGTCGGGTCGTTCACGATGGGGGCTTTCAAACACATCAGGTGAACCCGAATCTGGTGCATCCGGCCTGTGACGGGCATACATTCCACCAGCGTATGCCTTTTATACGCTTTGAGCGTGTTAAAGATCGTTTCAGCCACCTTGCCCTTCTCCCGGTCGATGCGAACCGCTGTGCCGTCTTTAACAGGCGAAATAGGCAGATACACCGAAATGCCATCGAAATCGTGCAAGCCGTTCACCACCGCATGGTAGCGTTTGGCCACTTCGCGGTGTTCAAACTGCATGGCCAAATGCCGATACGACTCCGGGTTTTTGGCAATGGCCAGAATGCCCGAAGTCTCTTTGTCGAGTCGGTGTCCCAACTGAGCATCAGCATGATAGGCTTTTGCCAGTCGCAAAATGCTTTGCCCGCCTTTGTCGGGGGTGCGCTCATCAAGCGAGGCCACACGAGGGGGCTTGTTTATCAGAATGTAATCGTCATTTTCAAAGACGATGAGGGATTCAAAGTTCAGTTTCAACCGCTTTATCTAATTTAAATCGGAACATAGTGCCTTTATCAGGCTTGCTCATAACCGCAATCTTCGATTTATGGGCATTCAGAATATGCTTTACAATGGCTAAACCCAATCCGGTGCCACCGCGTTCTTTGGATCGGCTTTTTTCGACCCGGTAAAACCGCTCAAAAATACGGCTTAAATGCTCTTGTGAAATACCCGGTCCGTCGTCGCGTACCGTGATGGAAATGTGCTTTTTATCATCCTCAAACCCCACAATCACCTTTCCATTCTCTTTGCCATACTTAATCGCATTTTCGATCAGGTTGGTCATCACCTGATTAATCCGTTGCGGATCAGCCCGAACCGAAACAGCCCCCGACCCGTCGGATCGCTGAACGCTCGATTTAATGCGTAGCATGGTGCCTTTTGTCTCCGCAATATTTTCGAGCTGTTCAAAAATGTCCCTCGTCAGTGCGTGCATATCTAACCGTTAGATGTGCATTTTGACCTCGCCCGTTTCCAGTTGCGACAGGGCCAAGAGGTCTTTCACCAGTGCGTCGAGACCATCAAGGCTTTTGGCGGCTTTGGCCAGAAACTTATCGCGTACCGATTCATCGTCAATGGCTCCGTCGATCAGGGTATGGATAAATCCCTGGGCAGCAAAAATGGGCGTTTTCAGTTCGTGGGAGACATCGGCCAGGAACTCCCGCCGGAATAATTCCAGGCGTTTCAGTTCATCGATTTCTTTCTGTTTCTTGGCTACATACACGAAAATCTCATCGTTGAGCTTTTTGAAAGGGTTGTTGTCTTTAATAATTGCTTTGTTCGATAGGTTGAAATCGCGGAGTTTGAGCCGCCGGATGGTCTTGTAC
>JAJAYX010000735.1 GCA_026785985.1 Rudanella sp.
GCTCTACACCGCCAAACCCCTTGATATGCTGCCTGAAGGAGCGCTGGTCACCGATTTCTACGATGCTAAAGCCCTCGGAGGCCTTAAACCCGGCGACTATTTTGAGGTGAATGGCAAAAAAGTGTACAACGCAGGTCTGACGCGGGGTGCCCGGTCGTTTGGCGGGGGATTGCTGGCTTTTACCACCATTGAACGCGCCCGTTACCTGGCCAACGTGCCAACCGACAAGGTCAGTTTTTATTTGGTGAAGCCCAAAGCGGGGGTATCCGAATCAGCCATAATTCGGCAGATCAACCAGAGTATCAATGGTATTCGCGCCTGGAATGCCGACGATCTATCGCAGACTACGGTCAAAACCGTGTTGGCCACCAACGGCATTGCAGCTTCGTTTGGGAGTCTTATTGGCTTCGCCATTATTTCGGGGCTGGTTATCATCGGCTTAACCTTGTACTCAGCAGCTATCGACCGGATCAAAGATTACGGTACACTGAAAGCCATCGGCGCCACAAACGGATATGTGAGTCGGTTGATTCTGACGCAGGCGTTGCTATTCGCTATTGTGGGCTACGCCGTTGGCCGGTTGCTAGTAGAGGGATTTCGGTTAGGCATTGCGCAATCGGGAACATTATTCTACTTCCCTATTTGGTTCGAATACACGCTATTCGTGGTCACACTGTTGATTTCGCTTGGTGGCTGTGTATTTGCCATCCGACGCATCAACTCGCTGGAGCCAGCAACGGTATTTAGAGGATGATCTTACTGAGTGATTGAGCCATAGGGTAACTGAGTGACTAACCGCCCACCGCTCTCCACTCCTCTTTACTAAACTCATGAAATATCTATTCACATTGGTTGGGTTAATTTCACTCAATCACTCCTTCGCTCAATCACAACTTAAAATCTCCCTTGCCCAGGCTCTCCAGCAAGCCCAGGCAAACCGACTGGAGTTGGCCAACGGGCAGTTGCAAACGCAGATTGCCAGCAGCGACGAAGCCCGCCGACGCGCAACCTGGCAACCCAAAGTCAATGCCGGCGCCGATTTTCGCTGGAATACCCAGATTCAGCGAAGTGTAATCAAAAATGCGCCTTTCGCAAACAATCAGGATGTGGTGCTGCGGTTTGGAACGCCCATCAACAACGTGCTGAACGTGCAGGCTGAGCAGAAAATCTACGATGCCCAGTCGCCGATAGACCGCACCATTAATCGGGTGAACGTGGCCAGTAAGCAGGCAAGCCTGGAGAAACTGAACGTCGATGTACAGCAACAGGTAACCGAAGCGTATTATCAGGCGGTATTTAATCGGGAAAAAATCCGGCTCTCGGACCGAGCCCGTAGTCGCGCACAGGGTTATCTGGATCAGGCCAAAACGCGTTTTGAGGCTGGCACTTTATTGCAATCAGATTTCGACCGTTTTGGCCTCGATCTGAGCAACGCCGAACTCACCTACCGTAATGATCAGCGCGACTATATTCTGAGCCTCGATAATCTGCGGTATCGCATCAACACGACTCAGTCTGTTGAACCTGCCGATTCTCTGAGCGCTTTATTCCGGCAGTTTCAGACACAGGAAACGGCAAACGGCGAGCGCATCGAGCTGCGGCAGGAGGACCTGAGCCGACAGGTAAACGAATTAAACCAACGTAAGGAACAGGCTCGGCTAACACCGACGGTATCGGCCTACGGGGCTTATTTTGCGCAGCAGCTTGCTGATACATTCAATCCATTTGCGTCGGGAACGTGGTATCCCTACAATTATGTAGGTGTAAAAGTCAACGTCCCTCTTTTCGACGGGCGGCAAACCCGGCTCAACAGGCAGGATTACGTGCGCCGGGCTCAGATTAACCAGAACACGATTCAGCAACTCAAAAATGACTTCGACTACGAAACCCGGGCGGCCCGAAACACCCTCGATCAGGCCCGCGAAAACCTCGCCGAAACGCAAAAAAACATCACACAGGCGCAGGGCATTTTAGCGATCGACCGCGTACGCTTTGATGCGGGCACGTTGCTCCTGGCCGACTTCCGTAACAGCGAATACAGTTTGCAACAAGCCGAAAATAACTACCTCCGCTCCGTGTACGATGTACTGTTGGGTCAGTTACAGCTTCGGAAAGCACTGGGAAGTTTGTAAAGATTGGTAGTGGCATGAGCATTTGCCAATGCTTCAAACCTTATTTTTGAGGTGAAACTCAGCGTACCTCATGATCGACTACGACCCCAAAGACTGGCTCCGATTTATTTTTTCGATTCACAAATCCGATACCCTTCGCAAGCTTGCCCCTGTGTTAGTCGGTATGGCGGCCTACTGCTTACTGGTTGCCTATGTCGTGATCGAATATCTGCACCCCGGCCCCGATTCTGACCTGAAGAATGTTTATATCATGCACTCGCTACTGGGGTTCGTGATTTCGTTGTTACTGGTTTTCAGAACTAACACGGCCTACGACCGCTGGTGGGAAGGCCGCAAAGCCTGGGGAATGCTCACCAACAACTCCCGGAATTTAGCCCTCAAGCTGGCTCACATGCTCGAACCCGACGATCTCGAATCGCGCCATTTTTTCCGGGCCATGATTCCCAACTATGCCTTTGCGCTGAAAAACCACTTGCGCGGACATGCTCAACCTGACGAGCTGGAATCCTGCCCCGGTTTCGACCCCGCTGAACTCGATTTTATCAAACACCAGCCCAACCAGATGGCTAAGCGGCTATTCGGAAAGATGGACGAACTTTACCAACGTGGCACCATCAGACCCGAACACATCCTCGTACTGAATATAGAATTCACCACGTTCACCGAGGTATGCGGCATTTGCGAACGGATTCATACCACCCCCATTCCGTTTTCGTATTCGTAGTTTCTGAAAAAATTCATTACGCTGTATTGCATCACTCTCCCCGTTGGCTACCTTCTGTCGCTCCATTATTGGGTTGTAAAGATGGTGTTGATTGTGTTCTACGTGTTGGCCAGCCTGGAACTGATCGCCGA
>JAJAYX010000736.1 GCA_026785985.1 Rudanella sp.
ATGGTTTCCCCAAACGCGCCCATAGGCTTCTTTGCGGGGCACCCGGTCGGGGCTGGGCAGCAACAGCCCAACAAAAGCGGGCAAAGACTGGCTTTCCATAACTACCTTATTGTCAAGCAACAAGTTAAAAACAGCCCCCGATAGAGGGCAGGCATACTGGAGCATAACCTGGTACGTACCGGGCTTCTGGACATCAACTTGCCACTGAATGGTGTCGGTGGTGGTTTGCCAGCCGGTGAGCCAATCGTTAGCCCAACCGTGGCCCTCGTTAAAACGCACCTTGCCGACGAAATGGGCTTCGATTCCAGGTAAAGTCACCTGCCGGGCTTCAGCATAGCCAACTGGAATGGGGTGGCTGGTTTTGGCTTCAGCCTGCATTTGTTCAAACCAGCGTTGATACGCTTTCCCCAGCGAATCGGTTAGGCTGGGGTGCGTTTGGACAAGGTCGGTTTTCTGTTCAGGATCGGCCTGTAAATCATAGAGTTCGGGTGCATTTTTCCGGTTGATCCACACATACTGCCCCGCCCGAACAGCCCCCGGCATGGGTTGCAGGGCCGGGAAGGGTTGCACGGCCTGATGCGTAAAGAGCATCCGGGCGGGGCCTATCCAGGACGGGTTTATCCAGGCCGGGCCTGATTTTATCCGTCCAAGCAGGATCTCGCTCAAATTCTGGCCGTCGAGCGGGTGGGTTGTTTTGGTGTTTGGCAGAGTGCATAAACCCGCCAACGTGGGCAACAGGTCGATGTGGGCGGCAGGTGTGTTCACCACTGTGTTGGGTTGAATATGACCCGGCCACCGGACAAAGCACGGCACCCGAATACCCCCTTCGTCAACCTGTGCTTTGATACCCCGCATGTGGCCGTTGTAGCGAACGCCGTTGGGGCCGTTATCGGTCAGAAAAACCACGATAGTGTTGTTGGCAATCCCCTGTTTTTCAAGCTGTTTCAGTAATCTGCCTACGTTGTCGTCCACATTTTTAACCATGCCATACACCGAGGCCAATTCATCGGTCAGGCCCTTGTCTTTGAACGGTTTAAAGTACGCATCCGATACCTGAAACGGGCTATGGGGAGCGTTGTAAGGCACGTAACAAAAAAATGGTTTGTCGCTTTTAGCCCGAATAAAACCCAGCGCGGCATCGGTCAGCACGTCGGTGATGAAGCCTTTGGTGGGGCGAAGCTGTCCGTTTTGTTCCAGCGTCGCATCAAAGTAGTTGTTCAGGTGGCCACCCAGAAAGCCCGTAAACTGGTCGAACCCCTGACCTTGGGGCGTTTGGGGGTAATGTTCGCCGTTGTGCCATTTGCCAAAACAACCCGTCCGGTAGCCATTGGCCCGAAACAGTTCGGCGATGGTGGTTTCGTCGGGGCGCATGGCCTCCCAACCACCCGTCACGGTGATGGTGCCGGTTCGAAGATGATAACGACCCGTGAGCAAGCTGGCGCGGGTGGGCGCACAAACTGGCGAGACATAGAAACGCTCAAACTGCGCCCCCGACCGGGCCAACTGGTCGAGGTTGGGCGTTTGCAAATCAGGGTTTCCGTGCAAACTCAAGTCGCCCCATCCCTGATCGTCGGTCATAATCAGCAACACATTGGGTTGGCGATTAGGGGCGTTATTGCTGGTAAGGTCGGGGTTTAGGCCCAACGCCAACGCACTCAACAGAGCAATTAAAAGTAGATTGGGGAGTGTACGTTTCATTGGGCAAGCGGTTCTTCCGGCTCAATTTAGCACGATTTCAAACCTCTCTCCTACCCCATGCGTTAGAAAAACAGATAAGGTCGATTTTATGGGTAAATTGACCGCTGTTTCTTCCGAAAAGCTATGAACTGGGATTGGATCGTGAGTGCCTGTCTGGGCGTTGGATTGGCAGCCTGTTGTGGCTTCCGGGTGTTTGTGCCCATGCTGGTGGCGGGTTTAGCCACTAAGCTGGGGATTATAGGCACCATGTCGGGGTTCGAGTGGATCAGCTCCTGGACTGCTCTGTTCTTGCTCGGCTCGGCCACCGTGGTTGAGTTGGGTGCCTACTACGTTCCCTGGCTCGACAACGTGCTTGACACCATTGCCGGGCCGGCAGCCATCGTAGCGGGCACGGTTCTTAGCACGTCCTTTCTGCAAATCGACAGCCCCGTGCTCGATTGGGGCCTTGGCCTGATGCTGGGTGGTGGCTCTGCCGGCTTGATTCAGGCCGGAACGAGCCTACTCCGCTTAGGTTCCACGGCTACAACCGGCGGTTTGGGCAATCCCGTTGTCTCGACCGCCGAAAACGCGGCCTCCTTTGGTTTTTCTATTCTGGCGGTGTTGCTGCCCTTAGTCTGTATCGTCATCATCGCGATAATTCTGATCTACATTGCCAGTCGTTTGGCCCGGCGTGGGCGTGTCATATTCACAAAACCAGGGAAACAGTGAGCAGCTAACAGTTTGCTGACGCACACGCAAAAACTGTTAGCTGCTGGCTGCTCACTGCTTACTGTTGTTGTCCCTCTTTCTTGCTGGCCCGGTTGGCTTGCTTGATGGTTTCGCCAATCATGTCCCACTGGTCTTCGGTCACTTTTTCGAGGTGGCTGAACTCACCCGCTGCCAGCACTTCGCCCCCGTCGATGGTGATGCACTCGCCGGTCATGTAGCCGGAGAAATCAGAAAGCATATAGGCCGCGAGGTTGGCTAACTCCTGGTGTTCGCCCACGCGCTTGAGCGGAATGCGGCTCGTGGGGTCCATCATACTGGCCAACGGTTCGGGAAAAAGCCGATCCCACGCGCCTTTGGTTGGGAATGGACCGGGGGCAATGGCGTTGAGCCGGATGCCGTATTTGCCCCATTCTGCCGCCAACGATTTGGTCATAATCAGGGCACCACCTTTAGCCACGGCACTCGGCACCACATAACCCGAACCTGTTGTGGCATAGGTAGTTGAGATATTGAGAACGGTCCCTTTGATCTTGTTTTCGATCCAGTATTTACCAATAGCCAGCGTGAAATAATAGGTGCCTCGCAA
>JAJAYX010000737.1 GCA_026785985.1 Rudanella sp.
CTGCTGGACCACAGCACCAAAGTATTGGACTTGCCGCTTGTGAATCAAATTGTGTATCAGGCCATGCCCAACCTGCCCGATGGCATCCGGCGGGTAGTGATTTACTTTGTGGACATAGACGACGAAAAACAGGTCAGAGCCTACATCGACGAAGCTCCCACGGATATTCAGGTGGAGTTGCGGGACCTGAAACAAGTGCTGGACGAGGTGGTGCTAAACGACGAACTCGATCACACGCTCACTGAAAACGACGGTTTCTGGACGCTGACTGTGGAGCGGTTTCGCTCGGATCGACTCATGCAGAAAATCAGTGATTACAACCTAAAACGAGGTGTTCAATCGGGCAACGGTCAACTAACAGTGGGGGAGGGCGAAGATAGCACCGACGAACCGGAGACGGTTGCCACCGCAAAAAAAGGCAAAGCGGCCAAATTCAAACCAATTACTATCAGCGACGAGGGCCTGGAACTGATCGAGTACTTAAGTCTGGATTGCACGACCGACAATGGCCCCTGGCAGAGCGACATGGAGTTAAAGATTGATAAGCGCGGATACGTGTTGCTCAACGGCAAAAAGACGGGGCAGTTCTGGGATGCCACAATTCGGAGCGAAGCCAAACCGCTGCGTTTGAAGGTTCGGAACATTGCGGGCGATGAGAGTGTGATGGGGGTATAAAACGTCGGCGATACTCCCGGCGTACTTTTTCCATCTGCTCATTTATTTGTCGCGTGGACTCCTACATGCAGGGCTATCCACGTAAAATAAGACCCAGCTTGAGCCACAACAGTAAATACCGCCAACTTCCTATCTTTACTCCGATAAACCCCTTTTCCCCAATTCCTATGAAACCCTCAATACTCCTATTGCCCTTTTGTCTTTTCGTAGCCCCGGCCATTGCTCAAACCGTGATTCCCGCGCCCGACATGCAGGTAAAACTGGCGGTGATGGCAGCCCCCGCCGACAAAAAAGACGCGGCCACCGTGATTGGCTTCGATAGCGAAGGCAAATACGTTACCCTCCGCAAAGGCACCAATGACCTCGTTTGCCTCACCGACGATCCCACCCAGAAGGGGTTTAGCGCGGCCTGTTACCACGAGTCGCTCGAACCGTTTATGGCCTGGGGGCGGACGCTGAAAATGGCGGGTAAAAAAGGCAATGACATGAACGAGCAACGCGACAAAGATGCCAAAGCCAGGAAGTTTAAAATGCCTAAGCAACCGGCTACCCTGTTCGTGTTCTCTGCCCCCGCCGCACGCTTCGATGCTACCGAAGGGATTGTGACCAACGGCAATCTGCGCTACGTGGTCTATATTGCCAATGCCACCGCCGAAAGCACGGGGCTGCCCACCAAAGCCGAAATTCCCGGTATGCCCTGGATTATGGATGGCGGCACCTACCGGGCGCACATCATGATTACGCCCCCGCCACCAGCGGCAAAGTGAGGGTTTTGTTATTTCACTAATTCCAGTTTATTCAGTTCACTGGTTATAAACTCTATTTCCGAGGCCGATAGTGTCAGGTCAGACGCAGCGGCATTCTCCAGAGACTGTCTTGCATCACGCGCACCGACGAGGGCGATGGTGATGCCCGGCTGTTCGAGGGTCCAGCGTAATACCAATTGGCCGATGGTCACGTTTTTGTCGCCCGCAAGCGGGGCGATTTTGGCCAGAAACGCATCGACTCGCGCTAAGTTTTCGTCTTTATAAAAATACAAAGTGGCCCGGTGATCGTCGGGGGCGAACTGATGGCCGGGCTTCATTTTGCCGGTCAGCAAACCGCGTTCCAGGGGGCTGTAGGCCAGAATCGCCAGGTTATGCTCTAAACAATAGGGGACTGTTTCCTGCTCGATCTCGCGTTTCACCATGCTATAGGGCACTTGGTTGGACACCAGCTTGATGGATTCGCCTGCTTCGGCCAGCAGTTGGGCGTTGTAGTTGCAAACCCCCGCATACCGCACTTTCCCCTGTTCGATGAGCCTCGAAATGGCTTCCATTGTTTCGGGAATGGGGGTTGTTACATCGGGCCAGTGAATCTGGTAGAGGTCGATGTAGTCGGTTTCCAGGCGTTTCAGGCTGTCTTCGCATTCCTTGATAATGCTCTCTTTGCCCGCGTACCGGTAAATCTCGATGGGTTCGCCCGCATTGTTTTTGCTCTTCATCGACAGGGTTCCCTTCGCCATATCCCACCGCATTCCATATTTGGTGAGGATCTGGATTTTGTCGCGGGGGAGGTCTTTGATGGCTTCACCCACGATTTCCTCGCTCAGGCCCTGCCCATAAACCGGGGCCGTGTCAATGGAGGTTACGCCCACCTCGTAGGAGGCCTGAATGGCTTTGATGGCTTCACTGCGTTCGGTGCCGCCCCACATCCAGCCACCGACTGCCCAGGCACCAAAGGTTATTACGGAAACGTCGAGATCGGAATTGCCTAATTTTCGGTATTGCATTGTGTTTTGGTTTTTACTCCGCCAAATTAAACCGTACTTGAACGCCCCCTGCGGTGGTGGCCCGACGATACGAGTTTAGCACGAGCGGGTCGTTGTACGTCCGGTCAAAATAGATGTTCACGTTCAGTCGGCGGCTCAC
>JAJAYX010000738.1 GCA_026785985.1 Rudanella sp.
ACCCTGCACGTCGTTCATCCAGGCACCGCTGCGCTTGCCGGGCCGGGGGAAATAGTCACCGTAGAACACGGCCACAAACTTGCCGTCGCGGTCGAACACCTCAAAAGCCCGCACATCGGGGTTGTAAACCGGAATATTCTTGTTCTCTTTGAAAGTCAGACCATATAGTTTATTCGTTACGGCGAAGACCCCATTCAGTACGTTTTCGAGTTTGAAATACGGTTTCAGCGTCTCATCATCGAGGTCATATTTCTCCTTTTTCAGCTTCTCCGAATAGTAGCTGTAGTCCCACTGTTGCACCTTGTCGCCAGCGAAGCCATGCGCTTTGGCATACTGGTTTAGTTCGGCCAGTTGCTTTTCGGCGGCTGGTTTGGCGTAACCTACCAGTTCGTTCAGGAAACTCTGCACCTTGTCTGTCGAGCCGGCCATACTTTCTTCCAGCACAAAATCGGCGTGGGTCTTGTAGCCCAGCAGGTTAGCCCGCTCATACCGCCGGTTCACCATCTTTTTGATAATGGCCTGGTTGTCGTTTTTGTCGCCGTGAAAACCGCGTCCGTTATAGGCCAGAAATAGTTGTTCGCGCAGGTCACGCTGGTTTGAATACTGCATGAACGGGCCGTAACTCGGCGACTGGAGTGTGATGACCCAAGCCTGATCGTTGCCGCGTTCTTTGGCCGTTGCTTTGGCGGCTTCGCGGGCAAAATCGGGCAGGCCATCGAGGTCTTTTTCTTCGGTTAGTAAGAGGGCATACTCGTTGGTTTCGTTCAGCACGTTCTCACCAAATTGCAGCGATAGTTGTGACAGGTCTTTGTCGATGGCCCGCAGTTTCTCCTTGTCTTTGGCATCCAGGTTGGCTCCATTACGCGAAAACCGCGTATAGGTTTTTTCGAGCAGCATTGCACTTTCGGGGTCTAGCTTCAGGCTGGCGCGTTGGTCATATACCGACTTGATGCGGACAAACAGCTTGTCGTTCAGCGTTATATCGTTACCATATTCCGTCAGTAGGGGAGAGGCTTCGCGCACAACGGCCTGCAGTTCGGGGCTGGTTTCGGCACTGTTGAGGTTGAACATCACCGATACCGCCCGGCCCAGCAGATCGCCCGTCCGTTCGAGGGCCACGATCGTGTTGGCAAATGTAGGTGGGGCAGAGTTGGTTACAATCGCGGCAATTTCCCGGCGACCGTCAACCATGCCCTTTTTAATGGCAGGCAGGTAATGCTCGTTTTTGATCAGCGGAAACGGAGCGGTTTCGTAGGGGGTTTTGTAGGGTTGTAAAAGCGGATTTTGAGTCATAAACGTAGATTTGGCGATTTGGCCGCTAATTCGGTTTGGCTGCGTGGCGGGTTGCCCCGTTTGGGCCAGACCTACCGGCGAGAGGGCAAGGATAGCCATTGCTGTTGCCCACTGTTTGGTTGATAACATAATACGGTTGTTTGTTGTGCGATTGAGGGTATAAAAATACGCAACGAGTTGCAAACTGTAGGTGATCATCAACCCCATAAAAACAAAAACACCGATCTCGTTTGCGTGGAGACCGGTGTTTTACCAAAAAAATTAGCTGGTGAATATTCTGCGCTTTCTTTTTGTATTGAACTGATTTTTAGTACGTCGAAACGTTCAACCGCCTTCCAGATGCCCAGGGAAGGGCTGTTATGTTGGCCGTACTCAGAATAGCCGCTTTGAGTTGAGCCGCCGTCAGACCGGGGTGCGTTGATGCATACAGTGCCACGGCACCCGTTACGTGGGGCGTGGCCATCGAGGTGCCGTTATACGACGCATAGCCTGAGGAACCACCACTTCCCGGTATCGTCGACCAGATGCCCGAACCGGGCGCGCCAATGTCAACCTGAGTGGCTCCAAAATTAGAGAAGCCCGACCGCGCCCCGGCGGAGGTGATAGCCGCTACCGCAATCACGTTGGCGTTGGGGTAGTTGGAAGGGTAGTTGGCTACGGCATCGTTATTGTCGCCGATGCCATCGGAACCACCGTTGCCAGCCGCTGCCACAAACAGAATGTTGGCGGTGTTAGCAAGCTCAATGGCAGCCTCTAATAAAGACGAGGCACCGCCACCACCCCACGAGTTGTTGCTGGCGACAATGTTCAAGCCGTGCCGGTTTTTCAGATCGGTCAGGTAGTCGATGGCTTTGATGGCGTTGGCCGTAGTACCACCATTGCGGCCCAGAAACTTCAGACCGATCATTTTCACGTTCCAGCAAACCCCGGCTACGCCCAGAGCATTGCCACCCTTGCCGCCAATTGTGCCAGCCACGTGCGTACCGTGGTCATCGGAGGTGCCATCGTAAGTCGAGGCATTATTACCCGCAAAGTCCCAGCCAGTCACATCATCGATGTAACCATTGCCATCATCGTCTTTTTTGTTACCAGCGATTTCAAACGGGTTCACCCAGCCATTGCCCGACAGGTCGGCGTGGGTGTGCATCCAGCCTTCGTCGATTATGCCGATGATCACGGTGCTTGCTCCGGTGTTCCCGGCGGCCCAGGCGGTGGCTGCCTGAGTGCCAAAAGTGTTGGCGGCCGACATGCCCCACAACTGCCCGCTCGTGAAATAGGGGTCGTTAGAGGTCGCATCGGTTGTGTAGATGTAGTTTGGCTCGGCATAGTCTACTTCGGGCAGGGCCTGCAATTCGCTGATGGCCGCCATCACATCCAGTGACGTTGTGGCATGAGTGATGCCCTGACTGTCGCCTGCTTTCTCCATCATTTTGGTCAGGATTTTTTCGACTTTGCTGGCGTTTACTTTGCCTAAAGCTTTCAGCACTTTCGCATCGTCGGTGCCGCTTTTGAACTTGATCAGCACCTCGCCGGGCACATAATTGCCCTGAGCAGCAACGCGGGCTTGCCCTGTTTCGGCAGGGGTTAAATCGATTTGTGGCTGGCAGCTATACAATAGAGTGCCAAATACTAATGCTGTCAGCGTGCGCTGGGCGAGGGTGAATTTGTTATTCATACAATATTTTGGTTTATATGATGGGACAATCTATACTTAATGTTCCATATTTCAACTAATATTTTCATTTGCGGTATTTTTAGTTTATTCGCAGTTATTCTGTGAAAAATATTCGCTTCACCCGTTCGCTCACGTTGGTTAACAATTCGTAGGGTATTGTTCCAATGCGTTTTGCTAAATCACTCACTGATAGGTTCGTTCCAAATAATTCGACCTCGTCGCCTTCTGCCACATTGGCTGCTGTCACGTCGATCATGGTCATGTCCATGCACACATTGCCAACCGTTGGGCAGCGTGTGCCATTCACCCATACCTCGCCCACGCCGTTCCCAAACCGTCGGTCGTAGCCATCAGCATACCCAATGGCGAGGGTTGCAATGCGGGCATCGTGGTCGAGCACTCCCCGGCGGCTGTAGCCCACGGTATCGCCCGCCCACACGGTTTTTATCTGGCTTACCACGGTTCGCAACGTGCCAACGGGCATCACCTGCCCCGGCTCAATCTGACTACTTTCAATACCATACAACCCGATCCCCAGTCGCACCATGTCGAGCCGGAACTCCGGGAACCGCACAATACCCGCCGAGTTGAGCAAATGACGGGTAGGCTGGTAGCCAAGCCCCTGTTCAAGCAGGTCGGTGGCTTGCACAAACCGCTCAAATTGAGTGCGCGAGAAACTGTTAAACACCGACTCATCGGCTCCCACCAAATGACTAAAGACCGTGGCCACCCGCAGCAAAGGATTGGCATTCAGATAGGCGATCACGTCGGGCAATTCGTCAGGAAGAAACCCCAGCCGGTGCATACCGGTGTCGATTTTGAGGTGAAGGGTGAACTCTTCACCCTTCGCCCATTCTGCCCACTCCGTCAACAGCCTCATACTGTAGATTTCTGGTTCAAGGCGGTGTTCGAGGAGGGTAGCAAAAGTCTCCGGGGAGGGGTTCATCACCATAATGGGCAGGTCGATTCCGTTTTGGCGGAGGGACACCCCTTCGTCGGCGTAGGCCACGGCGAGGTAGTCGACCCGGTTGAACTGGAGCAGTTGCGCTACTTCGGCACTACCGCTGCC
>JAJAYX010000739.1 GCA_026785985.1 Rudanella sp.
CCACCGGCGGGGGTTGACTACAGCATGTGGCTGGGGCCCGCCCCCCAACGCCCGTTCAATCCCAACCGGTTTCACTTCAATTTCCGCTGGTTCTGGGATTACGCCGGTGGACTGATGACCGACTGGGGTGTCCACGAGATTGACATTGCCCTCTATGCCATGAATGCCAAAGCGCCCAAATCCGTTATGGCCTCGGGTGGTAAACTGGCCTATCCGGATGATGCCTCCGAAACCCCTGACACCCTACAGGCCGTATACGAATACGACGGCTTTAATATGCTCTGGGAACATGCCACGGGTATTGACGGCGGCAATTACGGTCGTACGGAAGGTATTGCTTTTATTGGCAACAATGCCACGCTGGTGCTAAACCGGGATGGCTGGTCGCTGGTCCCGGAAACCGAAACAAAAAATGGCATCAAGGTCTATAAAGTAGAAAACATACCTAACCAGCCCCGCACGGGCGAATACCTGAACGAGCACACAAAGAATTTTGTCAAGGCTATCAAGGCGAACGACCCCAGCATCCTGAAATGTGGCATTGAAACGGGAAGCATTGCCGCCATTAACGCCCACATGGGCAACATTGCGTACAAGTTGGGACGAAAAGTATACTGGGACCCGGCTACGATGGGCTTTAAAAACGATGTACAGGCAAACGCATTGCTGAATGCCCACTACCATAATGGCTGGAAATTACCGGTTATTTAAGGACTGATTGATTAGCCGCCTGTTCCACTTTGGTAACCCATTTATCCAGTGATTTGTCCACCCCAAAACGAAGGCTACAACTAAATCACCTTCCCACGAATTCGACTCCCTGCTTCCATGGATCATTTTGAACAATCGCGTCGGCGTTTTTTTAGGAACACGGCTACAGGTACAGCCTTACTGGCCACAACACCCTTCACCATCTTAGAAACCTCGGCGGCATCAGTCGGTAACATCGGGCCAGACAAGCAGCCCTGGTATAAAACGGTAACCCGCTGGGGACAAATAAACATTACTGAAAAAGACCCCGAGCAGTACGATGTTAGCTGGTGGAGGCAGTTCTGGAAAGCCAACCAAACACAGGGGGTGATCATCAACGCGGGGGGAATTGTGGCTTATTACCCCACCAAAATTCCCTACCACCACAAAGCAACCTACCTCGGCAACCGGGACCTGTTCGGCGAATTGTGCAAAGCCGCTCACGACGATGGCCTGGTGGTGTTTGCCCGGATGGACTCCAACCGGGCGCACGAGGACTGCTACAACGCCTACCCCGACTGGTTTGCCCTGAACGCACAAAACAAACCCTACCGCGCCGATGATCTCTACATTGCCTGCGTCAACAGCCCCTATTATCAGGAACACATCCCGGCCATTCTGACTGAGATCGTGCAACTTTACAAACCCGAAGGCTTCACCGATAATAGCTGGAGCGGACTGGGACGGAACTCCATCTGTTATTGCACGTACTGCAAAAAGAGCTTCCACGACAAGATCGGCCAGGACATTCCCCTCAAAAAAGACTGGGACGACAAGGTTTACAAGCAGTGGATTCGCTGGAATTATGACCGGCGGCTGGAAATCTGGGACCTCAATAACCGCACCACGAAGGCAGCCGGGGGGCCTGACTGTACCTGGTCGGGCATGAACAGCGGGTCGATGAGCGGGCAAAGCCAAAGTTTCCGCGACTACAAAGAAATTGCCAGACGGGCTGATATTCTGATGCTCGATGAGCAGTCGCGCACCGACGCGGGTGGTTTTCAGCACAATAGTGAACTGGGGAAACGGGTGCATGGCCTGCTGGGGTGGGACAAACTAGCCCCGGAAAGCATGGCCTTGTATCAGCACGTGAGGCCCTGGTTTCGGCTGGTAAGCAAGCCAGCGGCCGAATCCCGCATGTGGATGGTCAGCGGGATAGCGGGTGGGATTCAGCCCTGGTGGCACATGATCTCAGCGTACCATGAGGACAGACGGATGTACAACACACCCGAACCTATTTTCAACTGGCACAAAGCCAACGAAGCCTACCTGATTAACCGCAAACCAGTGGCCAACATTGGGGTGGTCTGGTCGCAGGAGAATATTGATTTCTACGGACGGGATGCCGTGGAGGAACGAATAGAACTGCCCTGGCGGGGTATGACGCAGGCTCTCATCCGGGCCAGAATCCCCTATTTACCCGTCCATGCCGATCACATCGACCGGGATGGGGGTAGCCTTTCGGTGCTGGTGCTTCCCAATCTGGCGCTCATGACAACGGAGCAGATGGCGGCTGTCCGGCGGTTTGTTCAGAAAGGGGGGAGTGTGGTTGCCACGGGCGAATCGAGCCTATACGACGAATGGGGCGATACCCGGGCTGATTACGGACTGGCCGATGTGTTTGGGGTACACTGCGTTGCCGGTAGTGAAAAAGAGATACCCACCGAAAAGGTAGCCCGCGATGCCTACCATACCTACATGCGGCTGACTCCCGAACTACGGGCTACTCTGAAAGGGCCGCACATAAGCGGAGAGCCGACGGTGGGCACGGCCAAACGCCATCCGATTCTGAAGGGCTTCGACGAAACGGATATTCTGCCGTTTGGGGGCTTGCTCGAACCAAAGCGGGTTGACGCAGGAACGGAGGTACTCACCACGTACATTCCCCAGTTTCCGACCTATCCGCCCGAAAAGGCGTACATGCGAACGCCCCGGACGGCTATTCCGGCGATCACCGTCCGCACGGCTCCCGGTGGCGGGCGAATCGTTTTTATCCCCGCCGACATCGACAAGCAGTTTGGGCTGCTAAACCTGCCCGATCATGCCAACCTGCTGGCCAACGCCGTTCAATGGGCGGCCAACGATGAATTGCCCCTACGGGTGGAAGGGGCAGGTTTACTGGATTGCCACGTCTACGAACAGCCGGGTCGATTGATCGTTCACGTGGTTAATCTGACCAACGCAGCCACCTGGCGGCAACCCCTGGACGAGCTTATTACGATTGGCCCATTCAGGCTGACGGTAACACTGCCGACCGGGGTTAGTGGCAAGAAAGCCCAGTCGCTGGTGGCTGGTGGGCCAATGGGAATCAAGGTATCAGGCGGTTCCGCAACGATTGCCCTAAAGGTGATCCGGGATCATGAAGTGATTGTGGTGTCGTAAAGTTCAGGCTCAACCGGTACTGAATTATCGAATTAGTTTTATAATTCTATAAGGCGTTTCCTTGGCCAAGTCCGGGTAAATCTGCCCTACTCCGTTGGTATCCATGACTTCGATAAAGTACATGAAGTCCCACTTCGGATTGATCTGTTCGGCGGGCACCACGACCCGGTACGTATCTTTTTTTCCGGAAGGCTGCATGGGCAGGGTTTGGTACGCCAGTTCCTGGTTCACGTTTCGGTAACGCAGCCTTACCCATTTTACCCCGGCTGGTGCAATCGCCGTTACCATCACAGTAATGGGTTGACCGACGGGTACCTGCGTAACCGGCTGGTGCGAAATCTGGAATGGGGTAGCCTCGGGGCCATCTGGCAGTTTTTTATAAGGCAAGGCCGCGTTCGGAGTGGTTGTCTGCGCCGTGCTGACTTTGGCCCGTAACGCCGTCCGCTTTTGTTCCAGACTGGCAAGGCCCTTTTCCAGCGCCGATAGTTCATCTTTCCAGTGGCCACATAGGTCTGCGACGCAAACGCCCAGCGCCAGATTATCCGTGTACACATCACCCGCAGCCGCCACTAATTGCCGCCAAGCGTCAACAGCCACCCGTTCTTTCGCGAGCGCTTCGTCCAGAGCTGCTACGTTTTGGCTCCGGTCAAAAATTCGATAATTGACGGCGGTCAGAATTCGATTCGAATGCTAAAGCGCCAGATTGGACAAAATCTTCAAGTCAGTCAGCGTCGAGGTGAATTCGTTCGTTTGATTCTTTCCGGCCGCGTTTTCAGCTTCGGTAATGAGCTGGTTCAGGCTCTCGGATGTTTGCCGGAACCAGCGGCTGTTGGCCGACGGTAAAATTCGGGCCGTTTCTCCACCTTCGGTACGTATCCTGGCTTCCTCGTCGAAAGTAGCAAATTGGGCCATGTCGCTCAGTTCGGCTTTGGCGAACGTCGGCAAATCGCCCAACCGTTGCTTTTCCGCCCAACCCCGCGTGGCAGGAAAGCTGGTGTAGGGATAACTGGAGGTGATGATGCAGGGCAGTATCCAACTGGTCTGGTGGAGGGCTTTTTCGAGAGCCGGTGCGGCTTGCTTGCCAAACCGGCGTTCAAATTCGTTGTGCCAAACTGCCGGATCGGTCTTGGGGTTGTAGCCGAGCCGACCAAAAACCCGGAAAAAATGCCAGTACCGCTCAAACTCATAGTACCGATACGGGGCATTTAACAAATTAAAAGGCTTTTCATCGTGCGGCTGCGCTTCCATCTTGGTCGCCAGCGGTTCGTTAATCTCAAATCCGTCACCGTCGTACAGGTGCGTACTTTCGGCAAACCGACGGGCGTAGTCCGGATCACCCCACAGCAAAATACGCGAGGTGCCTCCGCTCCAGAGTTGCCAGTTCATCCGATATTTTTGCGGATACTGAAGCAGGTGCGCGAAACTGTGGCGAATGGGGCTTTTATCCGGGTTCACCTGCGTCGGAGGGTAGGGCATGCCCATTTGCTCTATCCAGTATTTGGTGTTAATCCGAAAATTGACACCCACCATTAGCGCACTTTGAATCACCGATTCGGGCAATTCCTTTGCGCGCAGGTCTAGTTACAGATTGAGAGCGTTGGTTTTCATAATCCGGAAAACGTCGGTCCAGAAACTCTCCTGTTCACCTTCTTTTAAACCTGATTCGTTGTGCATCCGAAATTGAATGGCATCCAGATGCGGAACCTGTTTAACAAACTTCACCAGAGCCTTTTTCGTGTAGGCCGTCAGATTGTCGGCATTCAGACCCCAAACCAGGCCCGGCTGGGGCTTGTCAGGCGCATCCTTCATGCCGGGGATACCACCGCCCTGCACGCCACCCCGATAAATGTGATCCCAGATGCCCACCGTAAATTCGATACCCCGGTCGATTCACTATCTTTGTGATCCACCTGTTCAGGAATACCCCGCCCTCCGCGATTATTTTCAGGTCAACCGCGCGGTGACCGACGAAGTTGACGATGTCCTGCTGCCCCTGCGCGAAGGCGCGTTGCCGCCCGACCTAATCGGAACCTTGTTTCGCAACGGCAACGGTCGCCATGTGCATCACGGCATCGTTTACGATCATCCCTTCGACGGCGATGGGATGGTAGTCCGGCTCCGCTTCGACGGTCAGACCGTCCGCTACCGCAACCGATACGTGCAGACCGACGAGTTTCGGGCCGAAAACCAGGCCGGGCGGATGCTGTACCGCTCGTTCGGGACCAACCTGCCGGGGGGACTCCTGGCCAATGCGTTCAGGATGCAGTTCAAAAACGCGGCCAATACCAGCGTGGTCTGGCACGGCGACAAGCTGCTGGCCCTGTGGGAAGGCGGCCTGCCCCACCACATCGATCTTGATACGCTGGCCACACTCGGTCGCTACGATTATGACGGGGTATTGCAAAATAGCTTCTCCTGGCTCGACCGGCAGATTTCGCCCGAACTCGCCTTCTCGGCCCACCCCAAAATCCACCCCGACACGGGGGTGCTGCATAACTTCGGTACTGTCGCCGATACCCGGCAGCGGTTGGTGCTGTATGAGGTCAGCCCGGCGGGAAAGGCCCGCATCAGCCAAACTATCGAGCTGGCGCGGATGACGTTTTCGCACGATTTTGTCCTAACCCGTAGCGGCCACCGCATTTTCTTCCTGACCCCGGTGGCTTTCGACATGCCCCGTGCGCTGGCCGGGCTAAGCTCGCCGGCGGCCTCGATCCGGGTCAACCGGGCTGAACCGACGCAGGTGCTGGTGATCGACCCGGCAGGGGTGGTGCATACCTTAGAGACCGACTTCGGTTTTGTGTTTCACTTTGTCAACGGCTACCAAAATCCTGATGGCACGCTCACCGTCGATGGGCTGCTACTGGATGATTATCCCGATATGGCGGCTATGAAAAACTACATGGCCGGGCGCATGGGCGACGGCGCGATCAACGCCCGCTACGTGCGCTACCAAATTGATTTACAGAACAATACCGTAACCAGACAGCCCCTGGCAGAGTATGAGGGCGAACTGCCCCAGCACCATCCCGACCTCACCGGCCAGCCCTATCGCTATGCCTGGAGCATCGGTCGACCCGTCACGTCGCCCCGCCCGTTGTTCGATCATATCGTCAAGATCGACGCGCAGACCGGCGGGGGGCAGCACCGCTGCGATTTGAATACTGTCCCCGGCGAGCCGATTGTGGTGCCGCGCCCGGGAGCCACTGCCGAAGACGATGCCTGGTTGCTTTACCTTTGTTTTGACGCGCCCAGCCGGACGACCGACCTGCTCATAACCGATGCCGCTGACCTCAGTACCGTAGCCCGGCTACAACTCCCGCATAACATTCCCCTCGGTTTTCATGGAACGTGGGTAGGGTGAGGTGCGTGTTCAAACAATCACCAACACGGGTGGTGACAGCGGGGCTGTGCCGCGTTTGCCGCAGGGCCGAAAATCGACTGATACGCTACGTTTACAGTCATGCCAAAACCACTACTTCATTCTGAAATCGCACAGTGATTATAGCAGTCGATGGATTCGTTCAACCGGGTTACTGAGTCACAGGTTTGTATCGATCCGGCTTGGCTACGAAGGCGAAACGGGGTTGAGCAGCCGCTCGAAAGTACTTACGGCTTCGTCGAGTGTATGTAATGTCTCGACCAACTGCCGCCGGACAAGATTACGCTGGTAATTTGTCTGGAGCTGAGCATCGGCCTGCTCGGTGATCAAGTGTGTATGATGAACCAAAACAGCGCGTCGATCCGGGTTAGTGGTGATGCTGAACTAAGCGAACCAGCACTGCACTCATATCGTCCAGTACCAGCACGGCGGTTGTTATATCTTCTGATGCAGGCGACAGGGCTTTCAGCGCAATGTCGACTAACTGACGAATACCAAAGGCTGTTTCCCCATCGACCGTTCGGGTCCGACGAATGCTGAATGCCCGAATGATCTCTTTTCGGGTGGACGAGTCGATGGGTTGGCTACATCCAACCAACGATACTACCGGATTTTGCTGGGTTACGAAATCGCCGACTCCCGCTTCAACGCGCACCGTAATACTGTTAGCGACAGCGAACCACTGGTTCGCAGGGTAATCAGAAGCGCGTTGAACCACATAAAAGAGCTATATAAATTCGCCCAACAATGAGCGTGAAGGCATAACTATTTACGCGTCATGGGTCGCTACAACAGCTATGCTACGGGCCGTTTCCTAAGAGCGTGTTGGGGAATTGAAATTATTGAGAGTCGTGCCAACTTTGTTGTCTCCAAACATCAAAGCCATGACCAAACAATGGACCTCATTGACCGACTCTCAATGGGACGCAATCGCACGGGCGACCCCGATCTCCCTTTTTCAACGCAAAACGTAAGCGTAGCTTGGATTTGCGAATGGTTTTAGATGCCATTTTTTACCTCTTACGAACAGGCTGTCAATGGCGTAACTTGCCCGCTGAATGGCCCGATTGGCAAGCCGTCTATTACTACTTTGACCAGTGGAAACAGACGGGCGTTTATCAGAAAATGAACGATGA
>JAJAYX010000740.1 GCA_026785985.1 Rudanella sp.
CGTTGCTCACTGCTCACTGTTAAAAGAGCCTTCCCAGGAAGATAAGCAGCGCGGCTCCGGCAACCGAAATAAGCAGGTTCATGACCAGTCCATCGTTGCTTTTGTCATTGCCCAATTTACCGGCGATAAAATTACCGACGAAGCCGCCGATAATGCCCAGGATAATATTAACGAGCATGGAGTGGCTACTCCCCATGAACCGGCTGGCCAGAAAACCGGCAATGCCGCCAATGATAATTGAATACAGTAAGCCCATAATGAGAAAAGGATTTAAAAGGGTAGAAAAGCTTCTGATACCTACCTGCTATCGAAAGAATTCCAATGTACGGTTAAATACAAAAAAATCGTCACATTGTTAAAGAAACCAATGAAGAGGGGTGAAGGGTGTCACACATCTTGGAGATGTACAGACACCCTTCACTCTCCTTTTAATACCGCCAACTCGTTAAATCTGCACCTTTGGGGGCCGATTCTTCAATCCGTTTCAGGATTTTGGGAACATACATCGAGTTATAGCGTAGTCGGCTGATGTAGTTTGGCTGTGTGGGATCGCCGTTCCAGCAGTGTTCGGCCCGGTCGCCGTAAGCTACTTCGCCGTGGTAATTCGGGTTGCGGGTCTGCTTCAGAAAATCTTCCATCAAATACACCGCATTGTTGAGGTAGTAGTTGTCCATATCGCCACAATAAATGCGGACTTTGCCCGCCAGTTTGGGGCCGAGGGTTTTCCAGTCGCGCTTCATGACGTGGAGCAGATCGTAGTTCTCGCGCCAGTAGGCCGCCACCTCTTTGTCAATCTCGCCCGTGCGTTTGTCCCAGATTGGTTTGGGGTATCCGTCGGCACCCTGCGGGGAGTAAACGGCCTGCCAAATGTCCCATTGATCGCCGGAGCGCGAGTTGGTGCCGAGAGCCAGTTCGCGGTAGTTGCAGTCCTGGAGGGTGCATTTCACGTGGCCGAGGTAATCGCGTTTGCCAGGGCGGAGGGTTTTCTTGTGAGGGCTGTCGAGGTAGTAGGCGTTTTGGTCTTTATAAATATCGACTACTGTATAAGCTGAAAACGTGATAGGGTCGGGGCAGGCGGCAAAACAGCCGTTGAACTCGTCGGGGTATTTCACCTGCACGGCCAAAGCCTCCCAACCCCCCGTTGATCCGCCATAGGTGAATCGCGCCCATCCCTGCCCGATACCCCGAAACTGTCGTTCAATTTCGGGGATTAACTCATACATAATAGCATCCCCCCACGGCCCCATGCTGGCCGAGTTCACGGCATACGAATCGTCGTAATAGGGAGTGGCGTGCTGAATCTCAACAATCAACATGCGGGGGAAGTCTTTACTGGTCCATTGCTTGTAGAAATCATAAGCCTCCTGTGCCACGCGCTTTTTATAGCCATAGATATTGAAGCGGGCAATGTAGTCCGTCGTGTCCATGCTGGCGGGCGGGGGCGTTTCGCTAAAGCCGTCGAAATCGTTCGGATAGTGGCCGTGGAACACACAGAGCGGGTATTTAGCCTCCGGGTGTTCGGCAAACCCGTGGGGTAGCAACACATGAGCACCCAAATACATGGGGCGACCCCAAAACTCGGTCAGACGTTTGCTCAGGACTTTAATGTGCTTGATGTACTTGGTGTCTTTCGGTTCGGCAATGGGCGGAATCACCTGGTCCATCGTCACCGAAACAGCCTGTTTAGCGCGGGGATTGTAATGAATTTTAACGGGCTTGCTATAGAGATTGCCGGGAGCTTCGTTCCAGTGTTGCCCCTCGCCCCGGTTCATCGGGAGTTTAACGGTTTGGCCGGTTTTGAGTTTGAAGGTTTCATAGCGATGCAGAACAGCCTGCACATAATAATCGCCTTCGGGAACGTCGGCCTGGCTTTGGCGGGGGTAGCCAAACACCCCCGCATCAACCGTGGCAGGCTGGCCGGGTTTCAGGCCGTTCACATCCAGACCAAACACCAGTTGGGTGTTGGCATCGTCGTTGATCTGGAAACGGGGTTCGGCTTTGTTGTTGTCGGAAAGAAGCAATAACACCCGCCCGTCGAGGGTGGTTGAGGTGGCCGAAGCGGGAAACGAAACCGAGAAGGTAGACTGAGCCTGAACGCCCAAAGTCGGGAGAAAAATCAGGAAGAAACAATGGAAAAATTGACGCATAGATATGTAGGGCTGAATGAAGCCCCAACATACGAAAAAAAGGTGAAGGGTTAGAGGTGAATGGCGAAGGGTGGCTATAACATCCACTAGATATTGAACACTGTTTGCCCTTCATTACTCACCCTTCACCTTTCTCAATCCGGCAGATTCAGGGCCTCTTTCACCTCGTTGTAGTTGTTCCAGTTGGTGCTGGCTAACCGACCAGTGGGCACTCCGCCGGGGATAATGACGTAACGCATTTGCTGGGGAGAAAGCGCGTAGCTGGCTTTGAGTTCAATTCGACCTGCATAAAGCCGCTGATGAACGGTGTAGGTAGTGCCGCCAATAACCTCAGCATAAGGGAGCGAAAGTACCCGACCTGATTCTGACCAATATACCCGAATGTCGGCCCGATCAAGTGCCGTTTGCGTGAGTTGTGGGGCCGTAATGTTACCGAGGTAAGTGCTGCCGCTGCCCGTAAACGTAACGGCTGTCCAGGGTGAATAAATTACATTGGCCGAACCGGGAATCCCTTGTGATCCGGTGGGGCCTGCCGATCCTGCTGACCCGGTTGCTCCTGTGACTCCCGACACACCTTGTGGTCCGGTTGTTCCTTTAGGTCCGGCTGTTCCTGTAGGACCGGCTGGGCCTACAGGCCCTTCTTTGCCTTCGCATCCTGCCAGCAACAGGCACACAATAACAAGCAATCTACAAGTAACTAACCAAATCATTGAAATCGTTTTCATGGGAAATGTATGTCTAAAGTGGACACTGACCAACAGGTAATTCATAAAAGTACTTTTTACTGATAGACTTTAGTCGCGAAAGCAATCTGCCAACCAACAAAAAACGGGTATGAATTGAACGAACGTTATAAAGAGCAAAGAAAAAGGTCATCAGCAAGCTGATGTTGGTTGCCGCTGCCGATTTTCTGTACTGTCACAAATCTACCCGCCGACTTACCAGTGTAGCAAAAGGAAACCATCAGCCCCTTCCTGCCCCGGTGAGTAGCCAGCCCCGCTACCACCACCGGGAAAACTTCCGGCATTGGCCCCTCCGGTGGTGTAGAGTAACGAACTGGAGTTAAGCAAGGCGAATTGCTCACCCACACCACCCGGCCCACTGGTTTCAGGCCCATAAACGGGCGAACGAGGAACGGAAAAGCATATACATCCACCACTCGGTGAAGATAGACCAGGCCGCATGGTTCCAGGAAAATCACTGGTGCAGGCTCATCGACTGCACTAACAACAGGTTTGTAATGAGAAAGCCGCTCAGTATAAAGAAAAAATCGACCATCAGGTAGAACTGGCTGATGAGCATCGAGTCCATGAACCTGCCGGTTAGCAAACACCCCACCAATTACTTTTGAGTAAGTGGTGGGGTGTTTAGGGGAATCACCTTATTTCTCTGTTAGTACCTGATCATCACCCGGATTTTCTGGGGGGCAGGCTGGTTGCCGCCAAAGTAAAGTCCATTTCGGTAGGCCACTGTTTTTTTGTGCGTAAACGGAATCGGCTCCCCGTTCATCACGGTATAGGTTTTGTTGGTATAGTTGATTTTGATGGTTAACCGACGTTCTTCGTTGATTTTCATGCTGCCCAAATCCTGCGTAATGCGCTTACCCGCTATATAAACGTAGGTTCCAAGGTCGATCTGGTTCTTTTTGGGATTCCATCGCCAGCCTACCCGTGCTCCATCAACCTGATGCGGTGCCTGCCCCCAATGCTGGTCTTGAGCACCCATAAAGCCCAGTCCGAAAACTTTGTTGTAATCGAACTCGTCAACCTGCGTAACGTCATACATGCAGGTGCTGTCGAACATCACCGTTGCCGATACTTCGCGCGGGCTGATGAGCATACCACCCTTGCGTTTGAGGGCCGGTTCGTGGGTGTCTTTTTCAATTTCGACCCAGTCGGGATTTTTTACTAAAAAGTCGGGAACGCAGGAAACGACGGTGCCTGATAGGCCGATAAAGAGCAGGCTGGGAAATAGAAATCGGGAGTGAGGAAAAATGGCAATTCGGTTCATAACTAATAATCTATGGGATAGGTCTATGCAAAGAACGCCCAAAAACGTGGGATTGTATACCTCACTTACTCAAAAGTCATGCCGCGCTCGGCCCCCAACAAAATCCCCCGGTCGGCAACGGGGCCGTCCGGGGGAGTCGACTTTCCTATCATCCAACGGTTCATGGTACTTGAATGGTTATCGTTGAGCCATACCAAAATTGGTCGGCAAGGCTACCCAAACCATTTATGCTGCTCGGCAATGCGGATAGCCTCTAATTTAGTATGGACATACAACTTATCGTAGGTATTTTCGATGTGTTTACGGACGGTAAAGAGACTGATGAACAGCTTCGCACTGATCTGCGCGGGTGTCAGGCCGTGGGTGAGTTGCTCCAGGATTTCGACCTCGCGGGCGGTTAGCTCAAACGTGGCCGGCGTGGGCTGTTTAGCGAGTAGTTTACCTCCTCCTGTCGTTAAGGTGGCAACGGGCGGGGCCGTTTGCTGGCGGAGCAGGGCCAGCGTTTTGTAGGCAATCTGGGGCGACATGGGTGCCCCCCCATTAACGACTGCCTCGATGGCATTGACGATCTGGTCGGCGCGTTCTTCCTTAAGCAGGTAGCCACTGGCCCCGGCCCGGATGGCGGCAAAAATTTTGTCGTCATAGTCGAACACGGTCAGTATCAGAACCCGAACGGCCGGATACAACGCTTTGATCTGACGGGTAGCCTCAATGCCGTTCATGATCGGCATATCAATGTCCATCAGCACAACCTCAGGCTGATGCAACCCGGTTAGGCGTACAGCTTCCTGGCCATCACGGGCCATGAACGCTACCTGCACTTCAGCAAATACCGACAAGGTGCGGCTTATGGTCTGGAGCAGCAGCGGATTGTCTTCCAC
>JAJAYX010000741.1 GCA_026785985.1 Rudanella sp.
CTTTAGTGTCCAGACACTCGAAATACCACTGATTTCGGCTTATCGCTCTGGATGTATCCAGATTCCCACCGCGTAAGTCCTCGATTAGAATGTCGGCTTCCTCAACGCTAAACGTCCCTTGAACTGTCTCTATGGCTTGCTGTAAGGAAACTTGTTGCACCAGCGTCTCATAAAATCGGAGCGCGAAATCCTTGGCAACCGTATCGTTTACGGGGGTAGAGGTGGCAATCACCATTGCCCGGACACCCGCAGCCCGCAACAGTTCGATATGCTGGCGGGTCGAACAGCCATTCAGAAACACCAGTTGCAGGTTTTTACAAAGCCCTAAAAGGTCAGCAATGCCTTTGCCCTCGGCTACTTTGTCTTCGAGTTGGAGTACCGTAATGCCTTTGCCTTCGGCTACTTTGTCTTCGAGTTGAAGTACCGTTTTACCGGCATGACCACTGAAATGAAACAGGGCAAGCGTTTCCCGATGATACCAGATATTGTTGGCTACGGTTTTTGTGGTGGCATACGAATCCCGAAGAACCTGAATCTGTTGTTTGCTGCTACGCGGAGTCAGCAACCAGCTAATCCCCTGATCCTCCTCCCATAGCATGGGGAGTGGCCGGTCCTGGTTATTGGCAAAACTAAACAGTAAGGTATCCATAAACAGGGATCATAGTGCGGACATCATCTGCAAATCGACTGCACGTTACTAAATAAACCGCTTCTGTCCAATTCTTTCCTAAAACGGTTTTGTTCTGAACGCAAACGGCCCGCAATCAATCGATTGCGGGCCGTTTGTGCTTTACTGTCTGTTGTTACTTCTGGGCTGAGCCAGATGCGGCTGGCGCGGGTGCTGGTGCCGGAGCAACCGTTGCGGGCGTACCGGCTCCCTGAGTGGCTGGAGCAGCCGCGCCCATTGTCGGAGCTTTTGCGCCGGATGCGGGGGCTTGCGGGGCTGCCGCACCAGGCAGGGCGCGGGTAGCAGCGCGATCAACGTTGACGCTGTTGATGCCGCCAGCTACGGCCGTTTTGTCTACCATAACGTAAGTCGCCAGGGTTAAAACCATCACGCCAATGCCGATGCCCCAGGTGATTTGCTCAAGCAGGTCGGTCGTTTTTTTAACGCCCATCAACTGGGTAGAACCTAACCCGCCGAACTCACCAGCGAAACCGCCCCCTTTTGAATTCTGAACCAGAACGATCAGAATAAGCAATACGGTGAGAATACAAATAATAACAATTGTTGCCGTTACCATGTAAAATGAAATTACTGTTAGTGTTTTTGAGTCAGTAAGAAACTAACAAAAAGAGTGCCTCAAGACCCTTTCCCTGCTTTTATCTCGCTGATTTTATCCGCAAAGTACGCTTTTTTCTCAGGATTTTTCAAGCTAAGTTGTTCATAGATTTCAATGGCCCTGGCTGTCTTGCCCTGATTAAGCATGATTCGGGCAAAACTTTCGGTCGTCACCCCCCCCCGACCCACGGCAACCGGCTGAATCCGCTCGGCTAGATCGACCTGCTCAACAGGGTCGTTGAGCTTGGCGCGGAGTGGTGCCAGGCGGGGTTCGTTCTTTATGAATTTTTCGATGATCTCGATCTGTCGTTGCCGCGCGCTTTCCATCGGCGACGGGGCGGGTACTTCAGCTTCGGGGTGTTGAATCAGGTCATGCTGCAGGTTCGACTCGGACAGCGTCGGGTCGTCGGGTTCCGGAATAACCAGCTCCGGCATGGTTGGCTGCGGGATACGAATCAGGGGCAAATCGACCAGGCCATTATTCAACTTCGATTTAAACAGCGCGTAACTCTCGTGCTGATAATCTTCGGGAATGGGCACCTGCCGGGCCGACAGTTCGTTGAGTTTTGACAGCAGGTTGTCGGACCACTGAAACTCGTTATCCATTAATTTACGCAAGGCCGACCGGCTCAACGCATGAGCAGCAGCAAGGCGGGTGTAGGAAACGGTTTGGCTTTTGCGATGTACGGAAGCAGCTTTGGCCGTAAGGGTATAGAGCGACTGGCAATACGGAAATTGCGCTAAACTCTCCTGCAAAATCTGTAAATCGGTGGAAGTCAGATCATCGGGATGCGTGACCCAATACGAAAAGGTTTCTTTATCAACAGACTGCATGAAAGGTATCGGTGTCAGAGGGTAACAGGTATCGCGAAAGTACGAAATACTTACCAGTCTGCTGCGGTCTTGTTGAAAATGTCTAATACCAACTGATCGAGAATTTTGGGAACCAGCCGGGCTTCGTTTTGAGTAAGGGTCTGGTTTTGGGGGAAATCCTGATAGAACGAGAACGATTGCTCAAAATTTTTGGTCTCGTCTTTATTATTCACAAAACGGGCCTGCACCGTAATCTGCAATCGGTTCAGAGCCGCCTGATCCGAGGCTGTCGGGGCCACCGCAATCAGGTCGTAGTTGGTAATGGTGCCGTCGAGTACCAGATCGCCATTGTTCGGCATCACTTTCAGGCTGGTATATCGCTGGTAATATTCTTTGAGCCGCTCATTAAAATTCAGGGCGAGGTTGGTGGGGCCACCGGCGGTTTGCAAGGTGAAGTTATTCACCGTAATCGTCTTCAAATCCGGCGAGAGTGTGGTGCCAGTGAAGGAATAAACACCGCAGGAGACAGTGAGCAGCCAACAGCCAACAGCCAACAGCCAACAGCCAACAGTAAGCAACCAACGGCGGGAAGATGATTTGATATTCACTGTTGCGGTTCCCCGCCGGGACTGTTCACTATTCTTCATCAATTTCATATTGCTTAATTTTTCTGTACAACGTCCGCTCGGAGATGCCGAGTGCCTGGGCTGCATACTTTCGTTTGTTGTTGTTGCGCCGAAGTGCTTTCACAATCATCTCTTTCTCCTTTTTTTCGAGCGACAGCGAATCCTCCTCTGTTTCGTGCGTAATATCTTCCACTGTCACGGCTTCCTGAACGGCGTTGTCATCATCGTCCATGTTAGAAACGGGTTCATAGGAGCGGGTCGTTTCGGGAGGGGGAAGCAGTTTTGGAAACGGCAAATCAGTATCGGCGCGGTCTGAGCGGAATGCGCCGTCACTATCGTCAGCCGGTGCATAGGTATCATGGGCGCGCGTCTCGAACAAGTCTTTATGATTATTTAAGATTTGCCGACCGTAGTGTTCGTTACCCAGCATCTCGCCCACCAGTTTCTTCAGCTCGGTCATGTCCCGGCGCATATCGAACAGCACTTTGTAGAGCAATTCGCGTTCCGAATAACTCTCGCTGCCGTTGCCACCCTGCGGAAACACCATCGGCATCCGGTTTGTATGCTGGGGTTGTTGCGGCTGCGGCAAATAGCGCGACAATACCTCTGGTTCAATGGGGCGGCTTTGCTCCGATTCGAGAATCGAAATCTGTTCGGCTAAGTTTTTCAACTGCCGAATGTTGCCCGGAAACGGAAACCGAAGCAGCAATTGCTTGGCGGGTTCGGTTAGTTGGAGGGGCTTTATCCGGTAGCGTTCGGCAAAGTCGGTGGTGAACTTGCGAAAGAGCAGTTCAATGTCGGTGCCGCGTTCGCGGAGGGGCGGTACAAAAATTGGGACGGTGTTAAGCCGGTAATACAAATCTTCCCGAAAACGCCCTTTTTCGACTGCTTCGAGCAGGTTTACGTTCGTAGCAGCCACCACCCGGACATCAGTTTTCTGGGTTTTGGAAGAGCCAACGCGGATAAACTAACCATTTTCGAGCACGCGCAACAAACGGGCCTGCGTTCCCATTGGCATCTCGCCAATTTCGTCTAAGAAAATGGTGCCGCCGTTGGTGGTTTCAAAATAGCCTTTCCGCTGATCGACCGCCCCGGTAAATGATCCTTTTTCGTGGCCAAACAGTTCTGAGTCAATCGTGCCTTCGGGGATGGCTCCGCAGTTGATGGCGATAAACTGCCCGTGTTTGCGGACGCTCAGGCTATGGATAATCTTGGAAAATGACTCTTTACCGCTACCGCTCTCGCCCGTAATCAGCACGGTGAGGTCGGTAGCCGCCACCTGCATGGCCACATTAATGGCGTAGTTCAGGGCGGGGGCACTCCCAATAATTCCGTAGCGGAGTTTAACGGACTGGATTTCCTGATTGTTCATAATTTCAGTGAGCAGCTTTTCAGTGAACAGCGAACAGTGAGCAGACAACAGCGGGGAAACTATACTAATAACTGTTGGCTGTTCATTGTTGCGGTTCCCCGTCGGGGCTGTTAGTTGATCACTACTACTTTCAACGTGGCCGATGAACACTCAGTGACCAGCACATTCAGGTAGTTGCCTTTCTGGTGGTTGCCGCGTGGGAAAATGACGACCTTGTTTTGGTCATTGCGGCCAAACAACTCCTCGTCCGACCGTTTGGAAGTGCCTTCCACCAGCACATGTTGTACCTGCCCGATGTGCCGTTGGTTGCGTTCCAGCGAGATGCGTTGTTGCAGGGCGATGATCTCGCTCAGGCGACGCTTTTTCACGGCTTCGGGAATATCGTCGGGGTATTTTTTGGCCGCCAGTGTGCCGGGGCGTTCCGAGTAGGCAAACATATAGCCATAGTCGAAACGGGCATATTCTATCAGGCTTAGTGAGTCCTGATGTTCTTCCTCTGTTTCGGAGCAGAACCCCGAAATCATATCGTGCGAAATGCCGCAGTTGTTGCCCAGAATGGCCCGAATCCGGTCGATTTTGCCCAGATACCACTCGCGGTCGTAGGTTCGGTTCATCAGCTTCAGCACCCGGCTGTTGCCGCTTTGGGCGGGCAGGTGAATGTAGTTGCAGATGTTGTCGTACTTCGCCATTGTGTGCAGCACATCATCCGTAATATCCTTCGGGTGCGACGTAGAGAACCGCACCCGAAGGTCGGGGCTGACCTGGGCAACGCGCTCTAAGAGGTCGGCGAAGTGGACGGTTTCCCATTTATACGAATCAACATTCTGCCCCAGGAGTGTTACCTCGCGGTAGCCGTCGGCAACGAGTTGTTGGGCTTCGCGGACAATGCTGTGGGGGTCTCGGCTGCGTTCGCGGCCACGGGTGAACGGCACCACGCAGAAACTGCACATGTTATCGCAGCCGCGCATGATCGAGATAAATGCCGTTATGCCGTTGGAATTCAGGCGGATCGGGGTAATATCAGCGTAGGTTTCCTCGCGGGAAAGGAACACATTCACGGCTTTTTGGCCTGATTCAGCTTCCTCCACCAATTTCGGAATATCGCGATAAGCATCGGGGCCAGCCACAATATCCACAATTTGTTCCTCCTCTAACAGCTTGGTTTTCAGGCGTTCGGCCATGCAGCCAAGCATCCCGACAATCAGTTCGGGTTTGCGTTTTTTGAGCGCGTTGAGGTGAACGAGCCGGTTGCGCACCTTCTGTTCGGCATTGTCGCGGATGGCGCAGGTATTCAGAAAAATAACGTCGGCATCCTCGGCGGTGGAGGTGGTGGCAAACCCGGCATTGCGCATCACGGCGGCCACAATCTCCGAGTCGGAGAAGTTCATCTGGCAACCATAGCTTTCAATATACAGGCGTTTTTTGCCTTCCACGGGTTCATCGCTGAGGGTGCGTAGTTCGTCTATGCCCTCTTTATCAGCCGGTTGTAATATAGTTAGTTCAGTGAAGCGTTCCATAGGAAACAGTCGTAAGTCTTTGAGTCTGAATAAGTCGAAACGGGGCCGCCCGCGCGGTCGTGGTGCCAGAGGTTACGTCAATAGCCTACAAAGGTACGGAGGATAGGGGGAATTTCCTGACAAAGTGGCAGGGATGGGATTAAAACGGATACCCAATGCCGAAATTGACTACCAGGGGGTTGGCTCCTCGTGAGAGCTTGCGGAGACTAAATTGAGGTAGAATGAAGCGTTCATCCACGATCTGTTTATCCGATTCGCTATAGTATCGACGGGCGGGGTCCCACACTTTGATGCCCGCATCGAAACGGATAATGAAAAACGAAAAGTCAACGCGAAGGCCTGCACCCGTACCCACGGCAACATCGGGAATCAGTTTGGAAAGTTGGAGGAAGTCGCCACTGCGGGCAGGATCGTTGCGGAGTGTCCAAACGTTTCCTGCGTCAATAAACAGTGCCCCGTTGAAATCGGCCCCGAAGTGAAATAATCGCCCCCGGAGTTCAGCCGAACCTTCGAGCAGAAAATCGCCGGGTTGCTCGAAGGTGTAATCAAATTGAGGTAATTTTTTGGTTCGGTCGCGGGGGTCGGTCAGGAATTGAGGGGCGAGCCGACCGTTCGTAATAGTGGTACGGGGGTAGGCCGAACCCGGCCCTAATCGGCGGGGTCGCCAGGCGCGGAGGCTGTTGCTACCCCCCGCGAAGAAATATTTTTCGTAAGGAGCCGATTCGTTGGGGCCGTAGCTGTAGAGGAATCC